>CAZBSU010000088.1:0-8060 GCA_964494745.1 uncultured Planctomycetales bacterium
CCGGCTGGGCCACGCCGTTTTTGTTTTGTCCCGAAGCCTCCAATCTTGACGATGAAACGTTGCAGAACCTGATCCAGGCCGAGTCCGAGGATATCGTGCTCAGCGGGACATCGCCTTTAGGTATCCCGTATCACACCCTGAATAATAGCTCGGCGGAACGGGCCAAGCGCCAGCGCCGTGAGGCCGGTGCCTGCGGAGTCGATTGCATCAAGGGCTACCTGCGGCTGAATAATGAGTTTGACCGGTTTCTGTGCCCGGCTTCCAAGACCTATCAGAAGCTCAAGCTCGATGATATCCGCGCCTCGGATCTCTCCGAAGGGGAAAAAGAGACGGCCATCCGGCTGTTGCAGGAGAAGGATTGCATCTGCCATCAATTGGGCAACGGTGCTCTGAAGAAATACGGACTGCCGGTCGGCGGGGGCGCGGATAATGTGCAGGTCTGTCCGGGACCCCACGGCGCGTATTTCTCCCGGATCGTGAGCCTGGCGCAGATGGTCGACCACATTTACGGCCGGGACAATGTCCTTGAGCATCCCCGGCCTCATATGTTTGTTTACGAATTAGGGCTGAATTTCGATTTTCTCAAAGCCGCCGTGGCCCTTGAGTGCAAGAAATGCACGAGCGACCGCGAGGTTTCCGCGTTTCAGAAAATCCTCACCAATCTTCTTCTCGGCATCGATTATTATCTCAGTCTGCTGGACGGGGGCGTTTGGACTCCGCCTGATCCCGACGATATCCGCCGCCAGCTCAAGACCTTGCGGCAGGACCTCAAGGCCTTTGAGGCCCGTCATCTGTCTCCGACCGCCTAAGCCATCTGAGGCGAGGCCTCATCCCATCCTTTGCCGCGTTTTTCTGCCTTTGATAACCGACAAGATTCCCGTTATTTTTTTCGCAAGAAAGGTCACAGCCGGGTGGAGTGATTATGCCGGCTGGACAGGAAGCCGGCGGGGCAGGAGGCCGGTTTTACGGATCAACTTCTTCCGCCGTTGGTTCCGACGCGGCCATGAGGCATTTTTTCGTCAGGATAAGCAGGCCGGCCATCCAGAAGACCGACATGAAAATCCAGAAAGCATAAAGGGTCTGCATTTGCAGATCGCGGGCGAAGAAATGGACCGCATTCTTTCCGGGGTCCAGTCGCACGGCCTTGTAGGCCAGGTTGGCCTTGTAAACCGGCCGCGGTTGGCCGTTGACCCGCGCCTTCCAGACGGGATGCCAGATATCGCTGTAGAAGAGCCAGGCTGGTTGGCCGCCGGGGACGGTCACGTTCAGATTGAGGTTGTTGGTGTCAAAATGGGTCACCCGGTAATCCAGATTTAGGCGGGTGTCTTGCGAGATCCTTTCCTCCGGGGACCAGGTTGCCGGATTTTCCGTCGTTTCCCCGGTCAGCGGGGCCAGCCACAGAAAGCCGCCTTTGTATTCGGGATGGCGCATCAGGGCCGCGGTTCGTTCTTTTCCCGGCATCAGAAAGGCCCGCCGGAAGAATTGAATCTTGTCCGCGGAAAGCGCCCCCATTTGCGCTGCCGTTGAGTGGGTCAAGGGGAAGCTCAGGCGGATATTCTGCGCCAGTCCTTTGACCGGTTCGTCTTCCTTGTCCAGGGCCTGGCCCCAATAGGCCTTCATGAAATCATTAAATGTTTTCAGCCAGTAATCGGTCCGGGTCGCATGCCCGATCTCGTCCCGGAAAAAGAAGGCATAGGATGACCAGTAGTAATTATGGGCGATGAGCTGCTTCAGAAAATGGCTGCGTGGGTTGTCATTGACAAAATCGGGTTCGCGGCGCGAATGAAAAGGGATTTCCTGAAAACGGGTGACGGTTTGGAAAAAAGGCGTGACCCGCACGGTCCGCTTCAGGGTTTGAAATAATTTGTAATCGCAGATACTGAAGACATGGACGCCGGTGAGAAGGGCGAGCAGAAAGGCGGCCCTTTTTTTATTGGAATTCAGGGCCAGACCGATGCCGAGCACCCCGACCAGCAGGGCCGTCCCGGCGGCGGCAAGCAATTGCGCGGGAAGGAGTTCAGGATCAAACAGGGCCTTAAGCCCGGAGAGGAAATAAGGCTCCCCGGTCATCTCATTAAAGATAAACATGCTGCGTTCGGTCAATCCGGAGACGAGTTTCGTGACCAGATGGTGATCACGCGCGATCAGGAATACGGCCAGGGACGTAAAGACAAAACAGGTCGCGGCAAAGACCAAAAATTGGCGCAGGCGCATCTGCCCGGCGGGATCGCGGGCGATCCGCAGCAGGCCCTCGGCCCCGCAGCCGGCCCAAAGACACAAAAACAATTTGATCAACGGCGCGATCAACCCCAGATGGCGGTAAAATTTCATCATGGGCCAGAGATGATACAGCCAGACCGAGAACCAGCCCCCGAAACCGAATAACAGCAAGGTCAGGGCGGTCAGCAGGATGTGTTTGTTCCGCCAGCCTTCCCGGACACAGAACGCCATCAGGATCAGCAACAGCGGCAGGTAGCTGATATAAACGGTCATGTCCACGGTCGGGGAAACGCCAAGGAATAATTCGCCCCATTTTTTCAGGCCGAGATTGCGGCCGTGGGTCAGGAAAGATTCCAGGGTTGTTTCCCCGTGAATCGTGCGGCCCAGATCAAAGGTGATGATGTCCCCGCCGTGAATGAAGATCAGCGCGTAAAGCGCCGCGAACGTGATCACGACTCCCAAAAGGGCCGCCGCGGTCCCGGGTTTCAGCTTGACCCTTTTGAAGAAATGTTGCCGGACATCCCGGCTGAAGATCAGATAGGTCCCGAAATACACACATGCCGCCAGAGAGAAGACGGCCAGAAAATAGGGCGCTGTCCCCAAGTATTGAACGGCGGCCAAATTGCCGCTCAGGAAAAACCAGCGCCATCGTCCGGTGTCCAGAAAGCGGTGGAAGAAATAAAATATCAGCGGAACACAATAATAAAGATAGAGATTGAATCCGGGCTGCAGCATCCAGATATCGGATCCCATGACCGTGACCGTAATGATAAAAGCCGTCCAGCGGGACGGGAACAGGCGCCGGGCCAGGAGCCATGTCCCGGTCAGAAGCATCAGTTCTTCAAAGAAGATGCCGATCAGATAAAGGGGAATAAAGTTGATGAACTTCAGCACCGGGCCGGCGACCAAGCCCAATAGGAGCCAGAAATTCTGGCAGAGTCCCGACTGGACATAAAACATCCAGGCCGCCAGGGTGCCGTGGGTCATGTAGGGGATCCAGAGCGGTATCTCCCCGGCGGTCACGGCGCTGTTCATAAAATAATAGCGCTGATAAAAGGCCGAAAAACCGTCATGGCCGCCCGGGATGCGGTTTTGCGCGATCAGAAAAAGGTAGAGCAGGACCTGAAGCCCCAGGATCAAAAGGAAAGGGCGGTTGATGTGCCGGAGTTTGGATTTAAAAAGGGAGAACATGAGACAGGTTTATCATACAGACGGTTGTTCGTTCACGAAAGCGAAAAGTGGTTTTTTTGATGCGGGCTTGGTTGTGGATGCGGGAATGACGGTTGTCTGAATCCGATGCGCATGAAATTGCTTTTTGTGTTTTTTTGTGATTTAATGAATAATAATTCGGAGAACAAATGAAAGATAAGTTACGCATATCCCCGGTCGTATGATTCAAGATGTTGAATAATATGACTCCTCCCAAACCCTCTAGCAAGATTGTAACAGTCTCCCGACGGCGTACGGTGTTAAGCATTGTCCTGTTGGGATTTATCTGCCTGGGCACCTATTTCAATAGCCTGCCGCATGGTTTTTTGATGGATGATTTCTGCATGTTCCGGATGCATGCGCAATGGCCGCTGGCGCGGTTCCTTCAGGTCAGCCCCCACACCTTCAAGACGGCGCTTTATTTCAGGCCGCTGACCCATGCGGTGAATTATCTTGCGGCGCGCTTGTTCGCCGCCAATCCTTTGCCGTACACCCTGGTCAATTTGTCTCTTTTTTGGGCGGCCGGCGCGGTTTTGTATTTTGTCTTATTAGAGCTTTTCCGGCGCTGGGAATTGGCTTTCCTGACAGCTGCCTTTTTTGGCGTTCATCCGATCAACGGTGTGCTTGTCAATTACAAAAGCACGACCGGCTTCAGCCTGATGACGGTTTTGGCCCTTTTGAGTTTGTGGCTGATGGCCGGGTCGCGGTCCGGCGACAGCAGGTGGCGGTTTGGGCTGAGCCATCTCTTTTTCGGCGCGGCCTTGTTGTGCCATGAGGTCATGGTTATGTTCCCCGTTTATCTGACCGCGGCTTTGTTGCTGACACGGCCGCAACGGGGCAGGGATATTTTGAAACAGACGGCCGGTTTTTGGGCCCTGGCAATCGTCTACGCGGTTTTTCGCGCCGGGATCATGGGCCTGGCCGGGGTGGTGACCCAAACCGCGCAGGGCTTTGGCTTAACGGGTCTGAGTTTCCTGGCCGCGCTGGGCCGGTTATTTACCGGTTATCTGGCGCGGTTGGTTCATCTTCAGGATATTGTCTTGATCTGGGATACTCCGCTGTCTGGATCTTGGGACTGGTTTTGGGCCGGGTCTATCGGGATTATTTACTGCGGCGGGGCGTGGCTGGTCTGGCGTTGGCGGCAGCGCCCACCCTTGGCGCTGGGATTGATTTGGCTTCTGGCCGGTTTTATTCCCGTCGGGCTGGCAGGCTTGACCCGTTCGGATTTCGGGTTTTATCTTGAACCGCATTGGCTGATATTCTCCTCAGCGGGTTTTTTTATTATTTTGGCCGATGTTGTGGTGGGCCTGCGCCGATGGTTCCCGCCCCGAATATGGCTGGCCTTCGTGGGGTGTTTGTTATTTTTTCAGATTCTTCAGTCCAACCACTATAATTTTTTGTGGGGGAATCAGAAACGGTATTGCCGCTACTGGCGCACGGTTGCCCCGCGTAATTACTGGGTCAATTTCTGGCTGGGTATGAGCTATCTCAAAGACCGCGAATATGGCCCGGCCCGGGAATGTTTTGACACGATATATGATCAGGGGATCAGGCATTGGGATACGCTCGGGAATCTGGCGGTCGCGGAATTTCATCTCGGGCATCTGGACCGGGCACAGGAGCTTTTTCTTGAAGTCCGGGCCGCGGGGCCCCGGGAGGCCAAGACGTATTGGTATCTCGGGGAGATTTGCCGGCGCCGAGGAAAGCCGGAAGAGGCCCGAATATTTTTTGAGCGGGCCGGTCAGCGGGAGGGAGAAACCCCCTGAGGAACGGGAGGTCGGGCGATCAGGGAATGCCTGAAGCCTGATGGGACCCGAGACCGTTGCAATGTCGGGCCATGAGGTTCGGGTTGCGGCCGGGGAATTCCATTTTTGTTTTACCGGACTGGTTTATTCGGTGTAAAATACAATTATCCGGATTTATTGGAGGAGAGGAGCATTTGATGGAAGCCATGTCATCCCTGTCTTTGCTGTTGGGTGGTTCCTGGGCGTCGGGGGGCAACCTCTATCTGACCAGCGCCGGACTCGGCCTGGCCCACCGACTGGGCTGGTTGACCTTGCCTGGGGATCTGGACATCCTTGCCCATCCATTGGTCATGCTCCTGGCCGTTTTGCTATACGCGGTGGAATTCTTTGCCGACAAAATCCCTTTTGTGGATTCGGCCTGTGACAGCGTGCATACCTTTATCCGACCCCTGGGAGGAGCGGCGCTCGGCTATTGGGTCACGGCTGACACAGCCCCGTTTGTCCAGATCGCGACCGCCATGCTGACCGGGTCCGTGGCCCTGGATTCGCATTTGACCAAGGCCACCAGCCGCGCGGCGATCAATACCTCACCCGAGCCGGTCTCCAACTCCGTGGCCAGCGTGACCGAGGATGTCTCGGTCGTGGGGGCCTTGTATCTGATCATCCAGCATCCGGTTGTGATCAGCCTGCTGGTCATTTTATTTATCGTCTTTTCGGTCTGGTTTTTAAAAAGATGTTCCGCTTTTTGAGGATGATTTTTCGAGGCAGAAAGTCCGGTCCGGACGTAGCTGACCAGGGGCCGTCATCGGCTGCCGCGCCCGAGAATCATGATGAAAAAGAAAACTCGACCTGATTTTTTGAGTGATCGCATAAAAAGTTTTTTTAATGCCTCCCGGGGCCTGCGCGACATCCTGTCGACCGAGCATAATGCCTGGGTCCATGCGGCCTTCACCGTTGGGGTGCTTTTTTTGTCCTGGTGGCTGCGGATCAGCGCGGACGAGTTTGTCCTGATCATGATCTTTGTCTGCTTGGTTTGGATCGCCGAGGCCTTTAATACCGTTTTGGAACTTGTCATTGATATTGTCTCTCCTCAATATTCCTGCTCGGCGCGCCGCGCCAAAGATATGGCGGCCGCGGCCGTGCTGTTCGCCTCGCTGGGCGCCTTTATCGCCGGAATGATCCTGCTCGGCCCGCCCCTGTTGCTCCGGTTGGGTCTCTTTTGAATGATTTTTTTCCACCGATAATCTCCGATATCGTCAGGATTTAAAATATTTGACAGTTTCTGCGATATGTAATAAATTAAATATTCAAGAAAAAGTTAAAAATGATGTCAAATTCCCTCCAAAAATATGTTTCCGTAACCCCTGCCATCAGTGATTATCAGCATCTTTTGGCTGATATTTCCAGGATTTTCGAAGATGCCAAGGATTCGACCCTGATCTCGGTCAATAAGATCCGCAACCGCGCTTACTGGATGATCGGAGAACGCATTGTCAATGTCGAGCAGAACGGCAAATTAAAGGCCGAATACGGCAGCCGCCTGCTCGAAAATCTGTCTCGGGACCTTAGTTTTAAGTACAAAAACGGTTTTTCGGTGGCCAATCTGCGGGCCATGCGCCAATTTTACGTCACCCACCCAATTCGACACCCGGGTGCTGAATTGACCTGGTCCCATCACAAGCTGCTGCTGACGATCAAGGATCTTGATAAAAGATACACATTTGAGCGGTTAACTAAAGAAAAAGGCTGGTCGAAGCGCGAATTACGTAAGGCTTTGTCAGATAATAAAATAGAATTAGAGGCAGACATGACAGATACGGCGAAGAAGGCTAAAAACAAGAAGATCAAGATCCTAGCCGAAAATAGGGGCCGGCTTTTTCATTACCGCCTGGTTGATTTGAACCTCAAACCGGAAGGCCATTTGCTGGTCGTGGATTGCGGGTTCAAGATCCTTCGGCGGGTGTTGACCGAGAAAGTCTACCTTTTCCATCCGGATGAGATTATCGAAACGGTTAAGGGCAGGGAGCAATGGAAGATTCAAAAAGTCTTTTCCAACGAGGATGTTTTATACACGTACAAGGCCTATCCCCGAAGGGTGGTTGACGGGGACACGCTGCTGGTGGATATTGATTGCGGATTCGATACCTGGGTTACCCAGCGTTTAAGGCTGAAAGGCATTAATTGCCCTGAGGTAGACAACCCAAAAGGCGCTAAGGCCAAGAAATATGTGGAAGATATCATGAAACAGGTCGATTTTCTGATTATTCGCACGTCCAAAAGCGATAAATACGACCGCTATCTTGCCGATATCTTTTACCTGCCGGAAGAAGAGGATCCCTCCGATGTGGCCGATAAAGGCCGCTTTCTCAATCAGGAACTCCTGGACCAGAAGTTGGCAAAGGGTGTTTGAGTTTACACTTCTTTAGGTCGCCAAAGGTGGTGAAGTTTAGCCGGAGTTTGCAGGGAAAGGCTCTCCCAGGAATCGGTCTCCAGATGCAGGCAGGCAATGGCCGCGGTGGGGAATTTTTCGCGCTTTCCGATCAACTGCTCCAACAGTCCTTCCATTCCCGGATTATGACCGACCAGCATGACTTTCTGAAATGACGCCGGAACGGATTTCAGCCCGCTGACATACTCGGCCGGCTCGGCGCCGTAATAAGATTCATTCCATTCGATTGGGCCGAGGTAGGCGCAGGATGCGGTCACAAGCTCAAGGGTCTGTTTGACCCGGACCGCGGGCGAGGCGATGATCAGATCCGGGATGAGTTTCTTTTTTTTCAGCAGAGCGCCCATGCGCGGGGCGTCCTTTTGACCGCGCGGATTCAGCGGCCTCTCGAAGTCTTCCAAGCCCGGGTTATCCCAGCTGGATTTGGCATGCCGCATCAA
>CAZBSU010000089.1:0-7954 GCA_964494745.1 uncultured Planctomycetales bacterium
TTCATGGTTGAGAATGGCTTATTTTAATCCAAAGGCACGGAAATACAAAGATAAAATACCGCTGAAGGGCTTGCCCCAGCTTTGTCCCGTATTGTTGACAAAAACGCCATTTCGCGGTCATAATAGGCAGCGGAGCCTCAAAATGAATCAAAAATTTCATCCTCGATCAAAGACAATCTCCCCGTGATCATACCGGTCCTGGTGCTTTTTTTGATACTCGGCGGATTTGGGATGTGGATGTTATTATCTATGCGAAATTTGTTTAAGGATCCTCAAACCATAACCAGTACCGAGATCAAGGCCGGTGCGATCCCTTAGGGTGTGGCCCAAAGCCTGATGAGAGGGGAGGCCTTCGGCCCCGTCTCTGACCGCTACCCGGAACACACCGATTTGTTAAACTCGATCGCGTATCGGATTAAGGGGAGTCGCGGCTATACCAGCGGTGCTGATTTCCAGGGTAACGGCACAAACTGGTATGAATTTGAAGTGTCCACTGATTTGGCTGATGAGCTGCGGACCGCCCTGCCTGAATTAGAGGCGGTCCGGCTCATCGAGACCATCCCGCGTCAGTGGGATGCCCCCGTCTGGTGGCCGGGACAATGGCCGGCGAATGCTAAAATTTATAAACGCTATCACGAGTATCTCGTGCTCCCGGACAGCGGCACCCGCGCGTGGTTTTTGAGGATACGGGTTTAAGTGAACGGTTGATTAAGCGTTGAACTGTTGAACGGGACCCGTCCCGTTTTTTTATGACAGGATTCGCGGCCATGTTAAGGGCAGGTGAAAATTAATCCTTGAAAATTTTTTAAGATCGAGATAAGATAAAAACATAGTTAACGCTTGGGAGGTGGTTGTTATGAATGTCAAAATACCAACAGACCCGCGGATTTTTTAAGGCAACTCATGGATGGTGAGTTGCCTTTTTTCTTTTATGGCACCTTAAAACAAGGAGGTGTGGATGAAAAGGCTGATCGAAGTTCCCTGGGGTGAGGTCATGGCCGGGCAGGGCGAGGTGGTGCTGAATTCCAACACGGACAGCGAATGCCTGGTCATCGCAGCCTATGACGCGGCCAAGAAGATCGGCTGCCTGGCGCACGCCGTGTTCAGCGATCCTAAAAAATTGCACCGCAGCTGCGTTTCGGTCATGCGCAGCCTGACCGACGCGGTCGATGAGATGATCAAGGATATGACTCTGCTGGGCGCGGATCAGAATAATATCGAGGTCGCCCTGGTGGCCGGCGAGAATATCCCCCACACCAAGGACGATCCGCAATACAACGGCCGCATCAAGGCGGTCATGGACGTCCTGGCCAAACGGCATATCCGCTGCCGGGGGGACCGCATCTGCGATATCGGCAGCTCGCATGTCGGGCTGGATGTCGCTTCGGGCAAGATCCTGGTGAAATAATATTCCTAAGGTAACGGTCGGCCTGCGAACGAGTCGGCGTTTCAAGATCGGATAATCTTTAATATCGGAAGGAAGGGTTGGTATGGACGTCAATAAGAAAAGGAATATCGTCTTGGTCGGGCACGCGCATTGCGGCAAAACGACTCTGGCCGAAAGCCTTCTGCATACCTGCGGCGCGGTCAGCCGGAAAGGTGATGTCATGCAGGGCAACACGGTCTCGGATTTTTACGATGACGAGATCGAACGCAAGATCTCGATCAATGCCAGCTATCTCAAGGCCACCCACCACGGCCATCCGATCCAGCTTATTGACACCCCGGGTTATTCGGACTTTATCGGTGAATGCGTCGGGGCCCTGCGGGCCGTGGACGGCGCGGTGCTTGTCGTTGATGCCGTCAACGGAATCGAGGTCGGCACCGAAGATATGTGGGAGCGCCTCACCAAACTGGCGATGCCGACCGTGATCTTTATCTCCAAGACCGACAAAAGCGAAGCCAAACTCGAAGAGACGATCAAGGCCATAAAAGACCAGTTATCGATCCACGCCAACCGGGTCGATTTTGCTTCATCGGAATTCATGGAGTCCGTAGCCGAAAGCGATGACAAGCTTCTGGAAAAATACCTGGAAGCCGGGACCTTATCTGAGAACGAAATGAAGGACGCTTTGGGGAAGGCCATCCGGGCGGGTAAATTTTTCCCGATCATAAGCGGCAGTGCCGCCAAGGACGAAGGGATTAAGGACCTGCTGGATGCGGTTGTCTCCTACTTGCCGTCGCCTATTGAGCGCCAGCCGTTTAAGATCAAAGAGCCGGGGGCCGAGGAATATAAGGAACTCGCCCCCGCAGTGGACGGCCCGTTTTTGGGTTTTGTGTTCAAATCCTTGTTCGATCCACATCTGGGCCAATTGTCTCTGATGCGGGTGGTGCGCGGGACCCTGACCGCGAATTCCGACGCTTATAACGTCAACAAGTCCTCCAAGGAGCGCGTCAGCACGATGAGCATCCTGCAGGGCAAGGAGCAGACCAGCCTCGACAAGGCCCAATGCGGGGATATCGTGGCCATGGCCAAACTCAAGACGACCCATGTCAATGATACTCTGTGCGACGCCAAGGAAAAGGTGGTCATGCCGCCGATCGTTTTTCCGGAGCCGTCGATCTCGGCCTCGATCAAGCCCAAGACCCGTTCTGACGAGGACAAGATCGGCGAGACCCTGCACCGGCTGTGCGAGGAGGATCATACCGTGCGGTTGCATCGCGACAGCGAGACCAAGGAGATGATCATCTCCGGGATCGGTGACCTGCATCTGAAGATCATCCTCGACCGCATGAAACAGCGTTATCACGTCGATGTGGAGCTGGGCCGGCCCAAGGTCTCCTATCGCGAGACGATCACCAAACCGGCGCGCGCCCGGCATAAATACAAAAAACAGTCGGGCGGCCGTGGGCAATACGGCGATGTGGATATCGAGATCGCACCTTTGCCTCGTGACGGCGAGGAATACGAGTTCGTCAATAAAATTTTCGGCGGGGCGATCCCGAAAAATTACATCCCCTCGGCCGAAAAGGGCATCAAACAGGCCATCACTCAAGGGGTCCTGGCCGGGTATCCGATCATCAATATTCAGGTCAAACTCGTCGACGGGTCTTATCACGAAGTGGATTCGTCCGACATGGCCTTTCAGATCGCCGGGGCCATGGCCCTGAAGGACGCCGTCAAGCTGGCCAGCCCGGTCCTGCTCGAGCCGATCATGGATGTCAGCGTCGTGGTGCCGGATGATTTTATCGGCCAGATATCCGGTGACGTCAGCTCGCGCCGGGGCCGGATCATGGGCTCCGAGGCTAAGGGCAAGAACCAGGTCATCAAGGCCCAGGTCCCGCTCGCCGAGATGTTCACGTATGCCAACGACCTGCGCTCCTTGACCGGCGGCCGCGGCGGGTATTCGATGAAATTTTCGCATTACGATCCGGCGCCGGCTAAGGTCACCCAGCAGGTGATCGAGAAGCGGAAACAGCAGGAATAATCTCGGCCTATTACGACGTCTCGCCCCTGGTTTCAGAAAAGGCGTTTTTGGAACCGGGGGCGTTTTTGTTTTATTTCTCCTTGAAATTAACCCCAAAGGGGCTATATTTAAAAAGTTAAGCGGCGGCAGTTTTGCCGGTAGACTATTCCGTGTTTATTTTAACGAGGTATTAAATATGGTTCCCGCAAGAAAAAAAGAAAAACGCAGATTCTGCCGTTACGATACGGATGCCAAGGTTCAATTTTACGTCACCTTTGACGTTCATACCTGGGTTGAATTTCAAATCGTAGGGCATAAACCGACGGTTAAATCCATAAAAAAATACACCGGTGTTAGCCGCAACGTCAATCCGGAAGGCCTGGCATTTCGTTCCGGGAAGAAATTGAGCAAAGGAGATCGTTTGGCCCTGTTTGTCAAGGTGCCCTCATCCAATAAATCGATCCGGATGGACGGTGAGGTGCGTTGGAGCAAACCCATCCCGGGCAGCAAGAATTATGATACCGGGGTCCGGCTCACGATGGTGGAAGGCAATTCGGTCGAGCGGTCGATCGTGATCGATGCCAAATATCAGGTTGCCTGGAGCATCGTCCTGGAGTCGATTTTCGGTAATTTCAAACATCTGATGATGAAACCGCAGGTCTCTCCCAACCAGAAAGCGTATCTGCGCCCTTAAAATGGCCGTTTCCTTTTATTGAGATTCTGCCCATCTTGTGTTAAAATATCCAATTCCTGAAGGACTCTTTTCCGTATTGAATTGTTTTTTATAGCTCCAGTTTGTAAAAATTTTGCGTTCTAGGCCGTAGTTGTCCCGAACGCGAAATCCCGAAACCAATAGTATTGTTTTGTTTCGCAAGACGGGTGGGGTTCGGAATAAATTCGCGTCATCATTTATGTCGCTTCGCTCCGTAAATGATACGCTCATTTAAATTCGGACAATTATTTATGTCGCTACGCTCCATAAATAATGTCCTCATTTAGGAGAGGTGGCCGAGTGGTTTAAGGCGCACGCCTGGAGAGCGTGTGGTGGCTTACAAGGCTGCTCGAGAGTTCGAATCTCTCCCTCTCCGCTTTTTTACAGCGCATCGATGGTTAAAAATTTGCGCATTTACGTATTTAATTTACAATTAGTATCATTGCCAATGTGTCCCCCAAAAAGGTGACTGTCACCTATACCCTATACCTATACTCTTACTAAACGCTAGACGCCTAATATGGATTCTTACCAGGCCTGGGAAAAGGCCCTGAAACATACCGAGATCATCCGCCCCCGGGTCAAAGGGCTGCCGACCTTTAAAGCCACAATCCTTCCGTATATCTTTTTATCCCCGTCGGACGTCGACCACCGGGACACCGTCGTGCGCAAAGGCCAGGTTATTATCCGGCGTCCGGCATTGATCCTGCCCCCGCATGTGCCGATTTTTGAGGGCTTTGATTTTGATTCCGATTCGGATCAGCAAGAACAGAATATTATCAATTTTCTTTTGGTCCGGGGCGTGCAGATGCCGTCTTTGAAATACAATAATAAGACCGCGGCTCTGGATATTTTTGAGGGTGACCTGGACAAGGCCATCGAGCATCATCATCAGGCCCTGCAGCGGGCGGAAGACGTCCAGGCCGGGCTGCTGACCGGGCCGCAGGATTGCTGGCAGTTTTCGATCCTGATCTATATCTGTTCCCAGATCGCCCGCAACGCCGAAAGCGATATCAAAAATCTCTTGGCCGAATACAAAAGGAAAAAAAGGGGGGATCGTTCCTCATGAGCAAACTTTTATTGGCCGTTTTTATCTTTGTTCTCTGTTTTGGGGCTGCCGGGGCCGCGGAAAAAGAATCTCTCCCGTTGAACATCCGCACCGAAACCGTGACGCTGGACAACGGCCTGACCGTCGTGATCACGCCTATGCCGTCGCAGTCCACGGTTTCTCTTTACGGTCTGGTCAAGGTCGGCTCGGCCATGGAAGGCGAGTATCTCGGCGCCGGGATCACGCATTTTGTCGAGCATATGCTTTTCAAGGGCACGCCGCGCCGCGGGGTCGGACAGATCAGCCGCGAGGTGCAGGCCCTGGGCGGCACGATCAATGCCTCGACCAGTTTTGACTACACCATTTTTCTCCTGACCGTGCCGTCTGATAAGTTCGTTGAGGGGTTGGATATATTGGTTGATATGCTCATGAACCCGGCCTTTGATTCCGAAGAGACCGAAAAGGAAAAAACCGTTATCACCAAAGAGATCCGTCTGCATAACGACCGGCCCCAGCGGTATTTGAGCGAACAGGTATTCGCGACCGTTTTTCAGCGCCATCCCTACCGCGTGCCCATCATCGGGTATGAGGATGTTTTTTTGACCCTGGGACATGACGACCTGAAGCGGTTTCACGCCAAGTATTATGTGCCGAACAATATCGTGCTGAGCATCGCCGGCGATGTCGTCCCGTCCCGGGCCCGCGCAGAGGTCGACGCGGCCTTCGGGAAGTATCCTCGCCAGCGTGAAGTCGTGCGTCTCCTGCCGCCTGAACCCGAACAGATCGCCCGGCGTCAACGCGAAATCCGGTTCCCCACCGAACTGGTCCGGGTCTCCATGAGTTATCCTGGTGTCAGTATTCGGGATCGGGATATGGTTGCCCTGGATGTCCTGTCCATGGTCCTGGGTTCCGGAAAGAGTTCCCGTCTTTATCAGGACCTTGTTTCGGACCGCCGTCTGGCCCAGTCGGTCCAGGCCGGAAATTACACCCCGCATGATAAAGGGGTGTTCGAAATCGAATGCGTGCTGAACGCGGACCGTTCCGACGAGGTCATCCCGGCGATCGAAAAACATGTCGAACGGATCAAGACACGCGGCGTCACGGCCGCTGAACTGGCCAAGGCCCGGCGCCGTGTGTTAACCCAATATGTGCTTGAACACCAGACTTCGGGGGATGTGGCTTATCAGACCGCCATGGACGCGGCCTTCACCGGGGATGCTGAATTCTCTCAGACCTATTTGCGTGCTGTCCGGGATGTCACGGTTGATGACATTCGCCGGGTGGCTAATAAATATTTGATCAATCCAGCCCTGTCGGTCGTCCTCATGCTCCCTGACAAGGAAGCGCTATCGCCAACCGCGGTCGTGGAGGCGCCGGCGGAGGCGGATTTCGAAACGGTCCGGCTGGATAACGGATTGACCCTTGTCTTTAAACCGAACCGCGCGGTGCCGTGGATCAGCCTGGTGGCGGCGCTCAAGGGAGGGGTGGCCCAGGAAGACCCGGACTTGAACGGTGTCGCGGCCCTGACCGCGCGGACCTGGAATAAGGGCACGCGGTCGCGCACCGCCAAAGAGATTGCGCGCGAGGCCGAAGGGCGAGGGATATCTCTTGGCGGGTTTTCCACGGCCGACAGTTTCGGCCTGTCCCTGCAATGCCTCCCTGACGAAAGCGAAACGGCCCTCGACTTTTTTATGGACGTCCTGCA
Source organism: uncultured Planctomycetales bacterium (assembly GCA_964494745.1). Lineage (GTDB taxonomy): Bacteria > Omnitrophota > Gorgyraeia > Zapsychrales > JANLHA01 > CAZBSU01. Next base: position 6,873 of record CAZBSU010000089.1, read on the forward strand.
AAATCCGGTTTTTTCGGCGGATGAGATCGACAAAGAAAAAGGAAAAATGCGCGCGGATATCCTTAAACGCCGGGACAGCGTTTTTCAATTCTCGTTCACAACATTGCGGAGTTCTCTCTTTCCCGATCATCCGTTCGGCCGGACCGATCTGGGCACGCTCGCGACTCTGGACCGGCTGGGCCGCCAGCAAGTCCTCGACTATTATCGCAAGTATGTTGCCGCGGATAATCTGGTCGTTGCCGTGATCGGGGACTTTTCAGAAACCTTTAAACAGGATTTAAAAAAACGCCTGGCGCGCATCAAGCCTCATCAGGTGCCGTTGAGCACGGCCAAGGTGGCCCCGGTCGAAGGGCCTAAAGAGGAACGTCTACAGATGGACAAAAGGCAGGCCCTGGTCCTCTTCGGGTATCAGGCCGTGCCATACGCCCATCCGGACCGTTACGGCATCGAAACACTTGCGGCCTTATTGGGCTCGACATTCCATGGGCGTATTTTTCAGCGTGTCCGCGAGGAATTCGGCCAGTCTTACACGCTCGGCGGGGCCTATTATCCGGGGCGTCAGGCCGGGCTGATGTTTTTTTACGTGATGACCACGCCGGAATATGTGCCGAAAATCCGCGAGAGGATGACCCGGATCATAGCCTCGGTTAAGGAAGAACCGTTCTCCGATCAGGAACTTAAGGATATGCAGGCGTATCTTATCGGACGGCATCAGCGCGGCCTGCAGACATATGCGGCCATGGCCTTCCGCACCGCGCTTGATGCCCTTCACGGCCTGGATGCGGAATATTACCGCGAGTATACCGACGGCATCCGCGCGGTGACCCTTGAGGACATACGGCGCCTGGCCGAGACCTATCTGGATCCGGATCGTGCGGTCGTGCTCGTGACGAATCCGCCGGCCGACGAAGACGCCGTCCCGGCCCCGGAAGATACGGCTGAACCCGTTGGAAAAAAGGCCGGACGGGAGGCGGGCCGAGATGCTTCGCGGGTGGCAGACGGCACGGATCGTTTCGCGCATTTAGATGTTTACACCTCCGTCAAATGATGGTAGATTATACAATCGTTATCGACGTTTTCAG
>CAZBSU010000090.1:0-7908 GCA_964494745.1 uncultured Planctomycetales bacterium
TTTTAAAACAATTTTGATCTAGGGAACGATTATGAAATGCAGCCTTTCTTGGCTTAAAGACTATGCGGACATTCGCGTTTCCGCCGACAAATTGGCCCATCGCCTGACCATGGCCGGCATGGAGGTTGAAAAGATCGAAGACATCGGGTCGGATAAGGTCTTTGAACTTGAGATCACGCCCAACCGGCCCGACTGCCTTAACATGATCGGTCTGGCGCGGGAGGCCGCCGCGGTCTTGAATAAAAAACTGCGTTTGCCGAAGAAAACGAAGATCCGTTTCCCGGCAAAAAAAGCCGATGTCACCATCCAGGACAAACGGGATTGTCCCCGCTATATCGGGACGGTCATCCGGGATGTCACGGTTGGCCCGTCTCCGGCCTGGATGCAGGAGCGGCTGGTCTCCGTAGGCATGCGGCCGATCAACAACATTGTCGATATTACCAATTTTTGCCTGATGGAAACCGGGCAGCCCCTGCACGCCTTTGATTATGACAAATTGCAGGGCAACAAAATTATTGTCCGGCGGGCGCGTTCCGGCGAGAAGATCCTCACGCTGGACGGGGAAGAAAAGGACTTGGATCCTTCGGTTTTGATTATCGCCGATGTTCAGCGTCCGGTGGCCATCGCCGGCATCATGGGCGGCGAGGAAACCCAGGTGACCGAAAGAACCCGGCATATTTTATTGGAAAGCGCCGCCTTTGATTCGGTTCTGATCCGCAGGGCCGTGCGGGCCTTGGGCCTGGCCAGTGAATCCTCTTACCGTTTTGAGCGGGGAGTTGATGTTTGTTCGACCAAAGCGGCAACGGCCCGCGCCGTCGGGCTCATTCTTGACACGGCGGGCGGGAAAGTTGAACGCATTGCCGATTGTTTTGCATCCAAAAAATTATGCCGCCCGGGCAGCATTGCGGTTGACCCCCAATGGGTCGAAGAGTCCTTGGGGGCGGTCTGCTCTCCCGCCAAAATGAAAACGATCTTAAAACGGCTTGGATGCGGCGTCTCTTCGGGAAAGAAACAGGCGTTGCGCGTTGTCCCCCCGTCTTTTCGTCAAGACCTGCGCCGGGAGGTGGATATCATTGAAGAGATCGCCCGGATTATCGGTTATGACAATCTTCCGATGTCCTTACCGCCGGTGGCGTATTCCCTTGTCCCCGAAGATACCCGCCGACAATTCAAGGGAGCCGTTATCAAAAATTTGCAGGCATCCGGATTACATGAGGTGATCAGTTATTCCTTGGTCAGCCGGGACGCGGTTGAGGCGACCGGCCTGACGCCGGAGTCCTGCCTGGGGGTGAAGAACGCGGTGACGCAGGATCAGGCCCTGTACCGGTGCTCCCTTTTGCCGGGTCTTTTGGCCGATATCCGGCTGAACATCAACCGCCAGGAGAAGGACCTGCGGTTTTTTGAAGTCGGCCATTGTTTTACGGAAACCGGAGAGGAGGATTGGGCCGGGATCATCATGACCGGCCAGCGTTCGCCGGATTGGCGGACAACCGGGCGTGGAGAGATTGATTTTTTTGATTTGAAAGGCGTGGTGACAGGCCTTATGGCCGGTCTGCACGCCGACAAGGTGAGATTCGAGGCACAACCCGTTTCCGTTTTTTCGGATCAGGAATCGGCCGGGCTGTTCTTGTCCGGACGCCAGGTCGGTCGGGCCGGACGTCTTCATCCGGATGTCCTCGGGAAATGGGACATCCGTCAGCAGAATGTGTATTACGCCGAGATCTCTCTGGCGGCCCTGCAAAAAGGCGTGTTGCGGCCCCGTCCGCGCCAGTATCAACCTTATTCGGAATACCCGGCCGTGGCTCGGGACGTGAGCCTGGCGGTGAAAAACGATATCATGTATCAGCAGGTCCGCGATATCTGTTTGGGGCATGGCGGCGAACTGCTGCAAGAAGTGAGATTTCTTGAACAGTATCTCGGCGAGAAGATCGCCGCCGGCCAACGCGGCCTGGTCTTTTCTTTGATCTATCGCTCGTCGCGGCGCACCTTGAGAGAAGACGAAGTCAATGATGTCCACCAGCGCGTGCTGGACACCCTGACCCAACAATTGGGCGCCACCGTGCGTTAACCCCACCTTTTGTTGCCAAACCCCCCAAACGTGCTAAAATAGTTTTATCCCTGCGGTGTTCGTTAGCGGCCATTTATAATGAACCAACACATCTATAAAGGGAGCTGCTCTTTCGGTTTCCCGTGGGAAGCCGAAGACGTGCCCACGTTGCAATAAGGTTCTCTTTATACTGAAGCCCGACGGCATCGCGGGGTTTTTATATCCAAGCCTGTCGTAAAAAACACCTTTTATCAGCTCCGGGGACATATCCCGTCGGCGGCCCTATTTTTGCCGGCCTTCAGGCCTGGGGAGGGTATCAGTTTTCCCTGGGTTGGCATCCCGCGGCTTACCAGCATGAAATCAAAAAAGACAGCTTCAAGAAACAACATCGATTTTCTGTCCGACGCGCAAAAAGAAACCATTTTTCAAAACGCTTCCCTGAGTACGCGCATGCGGCCGCAGGATTTGGGGGAATATGTCGGGCAGAGCCATATTCTCGGCCCGGGCAAATTGCTGGCCCGGGCGATCGAATCGGACCGGATCGGATCTTTGGTCCTTTACGGGCCGCCCGGGGTGGGGAAGACCACGCTGGCTCAGTGTATCAGCTATAAAACTCAGGCCGTTTTCGAACGCCTCAATGCGGTCGCGGCCAATACCGAAGACCTCCGCGCCGTGATCGCCGCGTCCCAAAACCGCATGATGACCAGCGGCCGCAAGACGATCCTTTTTATCGACGAGATTCACCGTTTTAACAAGGCGCAGCAGGATGTCCTGATGCCGGACCTTGAGCAGGGATATCTGATCCTGATCGGGGCGACGGTCTTCAATCCTTTCTTCTCCCTGATCAGCCCGTTGTTATCCCGATCCCTGGTCTTTGAACTGCACTCCTTGTCCAAAGAGGATATTCTGATCCTGTTGCGTCGCGCCCTGCGGGACAAAAAGCGGGGGCTGGGGGAGATGGACATCTGCGCTGACCGGGATGCGCTTGAATTTTTGGCATGCCAATGCAATGGGGATGCCCGCCGGGCCCTGAATGCGTTGGAGATCGGGGTCTTGACCAGCACGCCGGATTCCCGGGGACAACGGCCGTTTACCCTTTCCATTGCTCAGGAATCCATTCAGAAAAAACAGGTTCAGTATGACCGGGACGGGGATGCACATTATGATACGGCTTCGGCTTTTATCAAATCGATGCGGGGATCCGATCCGGATGCCACGCTGTATTGGCTTGCCAAGATGATCTATGGCGGGGAAGAACCCCGTTTTATTGCCCGTCGGATATGTATCTGTGCGGCTGAAGATGTCGGTAACGCCGATCCCCAGGCCCTGGTCGTGGCGAACGCGGCTTTGCAGATCTCCGAATTCATCGGCCTGCCGGAGGCCCGCATCCCGCTGGCGCAGGCCGCGGTTTATGTGGCCTGCGCGCCTAAATCCAATGCGGCTTATATGGGGCTGGAAAAGGCCACTCAGGATATTGCCAGCCAGAAGACCCGTGCCGTGCCGCAGCATCTTAAAGATGCCGCTTATCCCGGCGCCAAGAAATTAGGTCACGGCCAGGGCTACAAATACGCCCATAATTACGAAAATCATTATGTCAAACAGGTTTACATGCCTGATCAAGCCTGTTATTATACGCCGTCCGAGAACGGATATGAGCGGGTTATTCGGCGTTATCTTGACCAGATCCGCCGCATGCCCCCCCCCAATACGAATTCGGCCTCCTGAAAAGAGATTTTGGCCGGGGATGATGGTGCGGATTGCCGAAAAGCCCCAAAATATGATTGTCACCTATTTAAAAAAGTGATAAACTATTTCCGTTTTAAAAAGGATGTTGTTTAAGTGATTGATCAAGACAAAGTCGTTATCAGGAAGAAGATACTTCAATTATTAAAACAACAGAAGGAGGAAGACCGGATCAGGCGAAGCGGGCTGATCAAAGATAAGCTTTTTGCGGATCCGGGATTTCAGTGTTCGCACACCGTTTTGTTTTATGCGTCGTTTAATGGGGAAGTGGATACTTTTTTAATCATGAAAGATTCAAAAAAAGAAGGAAAACAAATAGCCTTGCCTGCCATACGTTATCATGAAAAGAGGATCGTTCCTTGTTTGGTTGATGATCTGGGAGCGGATTTAGAAAAGGGCCCTTATGGAATAAAGCAACCCCGTCCGGATCGATCGAGGGTATTGGACCTCGAGGAAATTGACCTGGCGATTGTCCCGGGAGTGGCTTTTGATCGAAACAATCACCGTTTGGGCCGCGGAGCCGGTTATTATGACCGGTTTCTGGCAACGCTCCCTGGCGACACCCCATCTCTTGGCCTGGCATTTGCTTTTCAGCTTTTGGACAGGATCCCCCACGGTGAACACGATATCCCCGTTTCCCGCGTCATAACCGACCAATAAAATTCTTTTTTAGCCCGTTTTTAAGTTTTATCTTTTCGACCGGACAGGCGTCTTTGGGCTTGTTCGTTATTATAGAGGGGAGTGAAGTCCTATGTTTGGATTAGACGAAGTGACCTTAAAGAGTATGGGTTTGTTTGTTGCTTTTTGCGTTGTCTTCTTTGCTGGCTATTTGATCCGCACCTTTTTCGCCGGGAAAAAACTCCGCGCCGCCGAGCAGAAGGCCAAAGAGTTGCGGGAGATCGCCTTTCGTGATGTTGAAAACCGCAAGAAAGAATCCGAGTTGGCAGCCAAGGATCTCTTGCTTAAGCTGCGACAGGATTTTGAGAAAGAGACCAAGGAGCGCCGGGAAGAGATTGCCGCCGCCGAGAAGCGTATCCTTCAAAAAGAGGAGAACCTGGACAAACGGGTTGATCTGCTGGAGAAAAAGGAAAAAGACATCAACGCCCGTTTGGCGGAGTTGCGCCAGGGGGAGGAAAAACTGAAGAAGCGAGAAGAGGAATTAAGCCAGTTGATAGATAATGAGAAGAAGCGCCTGCAGGCGATTTCCTCCATGACCCAGGAAGAAGCCAAGCAGGTGCTGTTGGCCCGGCTGGATGAGGAGCTGACGCATGAGAAGGCCTCCCGGATTCGCGCCTGCGAGGAAGAGGTCAGGGAGAATTCGGACAAGATCAGCCGTCAGGTTATCAGTCTGGCGATACAGCGCTGCGCCTCGGAACATACCGCCGAGACCACATTGAGTGTCGTGGCCCTGCCGAGCGATGAAATGAAGGGGCGGATCATCGGCCGGGAAGGCCGGAATATCCGCGCCCTCGAGATGGCCACGGGCGTGGACATCATTATCGATGATACCCCCGAGGCGGTTACGATCTCGGGATTCGACATGTTTCGCCGCGAGATCGCCCGGATTGCCCTCGAGAATCTGATCGCCGACGGGCGCATCCATCCCGGCCGGATCGAGGAGGTCGTGGAAAAGGCCAAGAAAGAGATCGATAAGCAGATCAAAGAAGAGGGCGACAAGGCCGCCTTTGATTTGGGTATCCACGGCATGCATCCGGAGTTATTAAAATTGGTCGGCAAGCTTAAATTCCGCACCAGTTTCGGCCAGAACGGTCTGGTCCATACCCGCGAGGTGGCGCGCCTGATCGGCATCATGGCCTCGCATCTCGGCATGGACGTGAAGATCGCGATGCGGGCCGGATTGCTGCACGATATCGGTAAGGTCGTCGGTCAGGATGTCGAGGAAGGGACGCATGCGGTCGTGGGGGCCAACCTGGCCAAGAAATACGGGGAATGCGAGCAGGTGGTGAACGCGATCGCCTCGCATCATGATGAGGTTGAATCGACGACATTATACGGAACGCTTTTGTGCGCCGCGGACGCGATCAGCGCCGCAAGACCGGGGGCCCGGGCAGAGACCCTCGAGACGTATGTCAAGCGTTTGGAAAGCCTGGAAAAGATCGCCAATGAATTCAAGGGCGTGGAAAAGGCCTATGCCCTTCAGGCCGGACGCGAGATGCGGATTATGGTCAGTCCCGAGAAGATCAACGATGACGAGGCGATCGTCTTGGCCCGCGAGATACGGGGGCGCATCGAGCAGGAGCTCGAATATCCAGGACAGATCAAGGTGATCGTCCTGCGCGAGACCCGCGCCGTGGAATATGCAAAATAAGAAGGCGGTTTAAGGTCTAGGGCCTATGGTTTAAGGAAAACCCTGCGGCCTGGGGAAACTTTAAACGTTACATTTTAAACGACTAAATGAATATCCTCTGTGTCGGAGATATCGTCGGGGAACCCGGACGCGAAATATTGAAAAAATGGCTTCCGGGGCTTAAGGATGAATTCGCCCTGGATTTGACCGTGGTGAACGCCGAAAATGCCGCCGGAGGTTCGGGCATCACGCCGCGCATTGCCAATCAGATGTTTGATGCCGGGTGCGATGTCCTGACCTTGGGCGATCATGCCTGGGACCGCCGTGAGGCCAACGAGTATCTGGACAACCGCCAACGCGCTTTGCGGCCGGCCAATTTCCCGCCCGGGACCCCGGGCCGCGGATGGACCATTTGCGCTGGCTCATCCGGGCGGAAGATCGGGGTGGTTAATTTATTGGGCCGGGTGTTCATGCGTTATCAGGTCGATTGTCCGTTCAGGGCCGCGGAGGGCATCATTCAGGAGATCCGGCCGCAGACCCCGATTATTTTGGTCGATTTTCACGCTGAGACCACCAGCGAAAAGAATGCCATGGGCTTTTTTTTGGACGGTAAGGTCTCAGCCGTCATCGGGACGCATACGCATATTCAGACCGCGGATGAAAAGATTTTGCCGAACGGCACGGCCTACATCACGGATCTTGGCATGACCGGGCCGTATGACTCCGTGATCGGGCAGGACAAGGACAAGATCATCCGGCGATTCTTGACCAGCATGCCGATGCGTTTTGAGGTGGCCAAAGGGGATCCCTGTTTGCATGGCGTCGTGATCGGGGTTGATGCCGATACAGGCAAGGCCCAAACAATAACCAGAATTCAACGCAGATAAGCAAAAGACAAGGAGGATGGCCATGAGCGCTTGGGACGGCCTTAATCGGAGAAAATTTCCCCGCATTAACTTCCCGTGTTTGGTTATCATCCGTGAGCCGGACGCCTTACCCGATGCCATTTTAACCCACACCGAGAATGTCGGCATCGGCGGCATTTGTGTCTTGATCAAAAAGAATTTGAAAATTTATACCAAAGTGGATCTCGAGATCGATTTGCTGGATCTCAGCGACCATGTCCATTGCCGCGGCAAGGTCGTGTGGACCGTGCGCCGCAAGGAACACGACAGCAACAAGCCGTTCTTTTTCGATATCGGGATTGAGTTTATCGATCTCAAAGAAGAGGATGCCGAACGCCTGTCCCGGCTGATTGAAAATGCCGTCCGCAAGGATCCGGAATCTTTAACGGCCTAAGGGCCGGCCTTTATATGCCGCGCGCCGCATCCGGCTCTTCATCAGAAACTATGATTTGCGTCAGATTTGCCCCCAGCCCAACCGGATATCTTCATATCGGCGGCGCCCGGACCGCGTTGTTTAACTGGCTTTATGCTAGGGCCCAAAACGGCCGGTTCATTTTGCGCATCGAGGACACCGACCGGGTCCGCTCCCAAGAGGTCTATGTCGACGAGATCCTCAACAGCATGCGCTGGCTGGGGCTTGAGCCGGACAGCACCTGCCGCCAGAGTGAGCGCTTCGACCTGTATCGTCAAACCGCCGAGGGATTGGTCAGCAAGAACTTGGCCTACCGGGACGGGAAGGCGATCATCCTGCGCGGGCAGGAGCAGGAACTGAAGCTGTATGACCTGATCCGGGGGGAGATCGTGTTTGACGCGGGACTGCTCAAGGACGAGGTCCTGATGAAGTCCGACGGGTCCCCGACATACAGCTTTGCCTGTGCCGTTGACGATAACGATATGGGCATCAC
>CAZBSU010000091.1:0-7889 GCA_964494745.1 uncultured Planctomycetales bacterium
TCGTACCGGTATCCTGCAGAATCGCAGCGATCTCAGTATCGAGATAGTCGTCCAGGGTCGTGCCGGTATCAATAAGAATATTGTCCACAATGCCGTCGATTGTATTAATCTTACCGTCTAATGTCGTTCCTGTGTCTTCCAGGATCGCGGCTACTTCCGTATCCACATAATTGTCAATCGTGTCCAGTTTGCCGTCCATAGTCGATAAGACCCCGGGGATCGTGGTGCCGGTATCGACCAAGATACCATCGACAATCGTATCAATCGTATTAAGCTTGGTATTCAACGTGGTCCCTGTGTCTTCTAAGATATCGGCGATTTCTGTATCCACATAGCTTTCTACTTGGCCGACCTCTTCGGTTGTCGCGGCATAAGTAAAACGGGTGTAATAATTGGTGCTGTCATAGGTCAGACGGAGCTGAACCAGATATTCCTCTCCGGGGGTGGCGTTCCAGGAAGTGTAGTAACAATAATCATTCGTCCCATCCACGCTCATCGCGGCGGAACTGATATCGGCATTGCGGTCCTGGTCCCAAATATATTGGACCTGACAGGACGAGGGTTGGACCAAACTACTTCCGTCAGATTCAACCACCCATCCGAAAACCGTGTAATCACTGCCCTGATTCACGACCGAACCAAAGGCGAAATAACTGCTGCCGCCCCAGGAACCGCCGCCCATCAGCATCATGGACGGCGTGCTAGAGGCACAGAGGATCTCAAAGGAATTGGAATTGGTCGCACAGGCCTGGCTGTTGACCGTGGCGGACGCCCGCAGGACATAGCCGGCCCCGCAGCCGCCGGTGATATTCAGCCCGTTGCCGGAATAACTGGCGCGGCCGGTACTCGTACTTAAATTTTCTGAAGTCGTTCCGGCCAGGCTCGAGCCGGGATCGGGATTGGTTTGGATGGAAAGGGATACGGTGGCAGAGCTGTTACGTTTGATCGCATAGCCGTTTTCGTCCCGGGCCTCAATAACAGGCTGCGAGGCCCAGACCTGATCGGCATAATAGGACCCGTCCGGCGGCTGGGTGATCCAATACATCGTGGTACAGTTATCGTCATTGACGCCGGCCGACTCCGATTCGGAATCAGCCATGTCATACCCCTGGCCGTTGCCGCCGGAATAGGTGATGGCCCAGGCATCGGTATAAAGAAAACCGTAAATCAGCAAACCGGCCCAAAGGCCGATCAGCCATTTACGGTTCCGAATTCTGTCTTTTGTCGCTGTTTTTGTCATCCCAGGGATCAGCTGGTTATAACAATTGGTTTTTATATTTTTGGTTAAAGATAAATCATCACCTTACTTTCATCAACACGCTACGGCCCCAAAGATTGGTACGTATACATATCACGGCGATAATCAAGCAGGTCCTGCTCAAGCGGTGACCCGGTGCGGGCCTGCAAATCCAATTCCGCCTCCAGGATCTTTTCCTGAACAAGATCCGCATCAGCGGCCTGCGGATTTAAACGCAGGTACTGACGGTAATGATACAGAGCCGTTTTCTGGTCCAAAACATATTCACTGCTAACATAAGCCAGATTAAAATGGGCGTTGGCGTCTTCCGGCATAATTTTGACGGCCATCTGGTATTCATCCAGGGCCCGTTCATACATGCCCTGGTGAAAAAAGACATTGCCCATGTTGTAATGAATCTCCCCTTCTTCGTCCTTCAATCTCTTCTGCTGGTCGGACAAGGTCTCGGCCAGTTTGAGGATGCGCATGCTGCGACGCCTGGTCGTCTTGGACTCCTGTTCCTCGCCTTCCGCCCCGGTCTGGGCCAGGGCCGTCTCGTCTTCTTCGGACGGCATTTGTTCGGCCAATTGTTTTTTCAAGGCCGCGATCTTATCCTGAAGATTCTGCTGCTTCTCGGAATACATGCGCTTGTAGTCAGAAATATTATCCTCCAGTTTTTCCTTGATGGTCAGAATCCGTTCAGCCTGTTTTTTGTAGGCATCCCGTTCCACCATCAACGAGTTGATCCGGGTCGCGTCGATTCGTTTCTGCCCCACAAAGCCCGTGAGCTCCTCATTCAGCTGTTGCCGTTCGGTTATCAATTCCTGATTCTGTTCGATGGCCCGGCGCAGGGTCGCGTTAAGACGCAAAAAGACCTTATCGTCCAGCTCAAGCGTGCCATTTCCGGAAAGGGCCTGGTCTGATGTCGTAGCAGCCAATCCGGCCGGACGTTCACTCGAAACAGCGGCCGGCTTTTCATTCGGGACAAAACGGACATCAACCTGCGGCCCGGACCCGGACACGGGCGCCGGATCCATCGGTTCATCTCCCACAATCTGATCCAGCCCGATCGTGGTCTCGATCACGGTGACGTCCCGGGTCTCATCGGAAGGAGACGCCTCCATCGTCTGACCCCAGCCGGCGACCGGGACAAGGGTCAGACTCAAGGGCAGCAGGCCAATGACCATCCAGGATGGGTGCTGCCATAAAGACCAATACCGATCATGCGCTTGTATCATCCCCGTCACTCCTTTATCGTCAGGACCTGTTGATCGGGAAACTTGCCCTCTTGCGTGTATTCCTTGGGCGGCTTGATATCGCCGCGGTATCTGTCAAAATTCTCATCGCCCCTGATAATGTGCGGGGTGATGAAGATAACGATCTCGGTGGCCTCAATCGAATCAGTCGTATTGCTGAATAAGGCCTTCAAAATCGGGATATCCATCAGCACCGGAACCCCTTTACGGGTCTGGGTCTTGTTCTCTTTTCGCAAGCCGCCGAGAACGATCGTCGAACCATCCTTGACCATGACCGTGGTTTCGACCAAGGTCTTATTGACCTGAGGGATACCCCCGCCCTGCGAAGAGATACTGCCGACGACCTCGGAAATCTCCGGTTTCAAGGTCATCGTCACAAAGCCGTCGTCATTGATGGTCGGGGTCACGTTCAGTTTCAGGCCGACATCCACAAAACGCACATCCTCGCTGGTAATGGCGTTTTCGCCGGTACCCGAAGTGGTCGAAATAATATAGGGCACGGTATCGCCGACATGGATCTTGGCCTCCTCATTATTCGTGACCAAAAGTTTGGGATTGGACAAGATCTTGGTATCCTGAACCTGCTTAAGGGCGCGGATGGCCATTTCAAAACTGTCGGTGCTGAAATCACCGATCCCGATCTTCCCGTACTCGGAATAAAGATTGTTGCTGCTGGTCAGATTGTTTTCGTCCAGATACATATTTGAGAAAGAAAAGCGCTTCAAATTTTCGTAGGGGCTGTTGCGAAAATCCCACTGCCAGTCGATACCCCAATCGAGTTTCGGCTTAAAGGCCACCTGCAAAACGCGGGCCTCGACCAGCACCTCCTTGGTCGGCGTATCCAGGTCCCTGATCATCTGTTCGATCTCCTGCCGGCGTTCGGGATAGGCGCGCACGATCAATCGATTGGCGCGTTCATCGGCCATGATCGAGCCAACGGCAAGGGCGTCGACACGCTGTTTGAGTTTCTCGGCCACGACATCCGCCTTGGCATATTGCAGACTGTAGACGAACGGTTCCAGAGGGGTCTCGATTTCATCGATGACCTTCTGCATCTCACGGATCGATCCCGCGGTGTCGATCATGACCACCGTGCCCGTATCCTCATCGATAATGATCCGGCCCAGATCGCTTTTGATATTATCAAGCGCTGCCAAGACATAACTTGGCTTGGCGTATTTCAGTTTCACGATTTCGACTTCCTCTTTCTCGTTGAATTTCTTGCCGAACATAGCCTGATATTCCTCTGAGGTCATCACGTAAATAATTTCGTGTTCCGTGTAATAAGCCAAAGCATTGGAGATGACCACGATATCCAGGGCATCCTGAATCGAAACATTTTTGAGATAAAGCGTCACGCGTCCGGCAATATCGTCCCCGGTCACCATATTGAAATTTCCTTTTAGGGCCAGGAACTTCAGGACATCCAGGGTATTCATTTCGCGGACATCCAGGGTGATATGGCGGTGAAGACGTTCTTTCATTTCCTCCGTCGTCTTTTCGATCACAATCGGTTTGGGATTAACGGCCGGCGCCGGGGAGCCCATAACAGGCGACGCAGCGGGACCGGCCGATTCCGGATCTGCAGGTGCTGGGGCGGCAGCATTCCCAGAAGGCGTCTGAGGCATATCCGGGACCGGGGCCTCAGAACGGGCCGGCGGTGTCTGAGCCCGAGCCAAAGGCAGCATCCCTCGGTTCATTTGGCCTCCCAGGAAAATTCCCACCCCCAACAGGAACAACACGGCTTTTTGGCCCCCGGCTATTTTCATAATCGCATTTCCATTTCCTCGCCTTTATAAAATACGACGATGCTTTCGGCATAGATGGTTTTTATCTCGACCTCATTGATCCTTTCCCCGCGCTTAAGAAAATACGTCACCCCGCTGACCGTGTTTTCGACCAAGGCCGATGCCGATTCCGGGGTATCCAGCCAGGAGATACCCACCAATTTCAGATCCTTGGTCTGTTGCGAGACATGACGGATACCCAGTTCCTCTTCTTCGATGGCTGTTTCATCCTTGACCATTTTACGTTCATAGGGCTGAAAAATATTACGGCGATCCACCACCTGAATGTAGTCTTTGATGTCCTTGAAGGTCGGCAAGAGCGAATTGATATTCTCAATCACTTCTGGCAGCGACTCGGGATCCTGATGGAAAGACAAACTTGTTTCCTGCTTTAATTGTCTCATCCCCTTGGAGATATCCGTGATGAAGAAGATCAACAAAACGGCCAGGCCCAAGGCCAGCAGTTTATTGACTTCCCTCAGCCCGAAGGCGCCACCCGAGTGCTGCCCCATAACAAGATTCTTCAAGAAATCCTGCAAATGGCTGACGAACGGCGGCAGCGCCAAGGCCCCCTGCCCGACTCCGCGGACCGAATCATAGACATTCTGGACTTCGGCATCAGGAGCGCCGGCTTTTTGATCAGCCCCGCCGCCGCTTTGCGCGTCGGTCTTTTCGATCAGCTTTAATAATTTTTGTTCCGCGCTTTCCTTACCCATCATCGTTCCTAACGGTTGATGTCGCGTCCTGTTTGATAAACCGATGTCTGTTGCGGGTCTAACCCGGGGATACGAAATTGTTCTTGTTTCTGAATGACGTCACGCGCCAAACGGAGGTCAACGGCTTTTTGATTCTGGAGGATCAATTCCTTCAAAACCTGATGGCAGAGGTTCGTGATGCGGCGCGGATAACCCCGGGTATAATTGTAAATCTCGCTGACCGCCTCGGAAGTAAACAACTCCATGCGGCTGTTGTAACCCGCTTGTTGAATCCGGTAATGAATCAAGGCGCGGGTCTCTTCCACATCCAAAGGATTCAGTGTGTATTTAAAACTGATGCGATCCATCAGATTGGGCATGTTAACTAACTTGGGATAAAGTTCGACCTGTCCCAATAAAACAAGCTGCAACATTTTGAATTCGTTCGTTTCAAAATTCAATAAAACGCGCAACGTCTCCAGTGTATCCAGACTGAGTTTTTGCGCCTCATCGATAATCAAGATAACCGTGTTTTTTTCTTCTACCGTTTTGGTGATCAAAAATTGCTCGAAGGCATCCCGGAGGACAACGACATCCTCCTGGGCGTCATGTCCTGAAGGGACGCTCACATTGAAATTCTGGATCAGAGATTTCAGGAAAACCTTCTCCGTATCAAATACGGGGTTTAAGATCACATGCTGAAGCATGGTTTCCCTTTTGGTGAGTTCCTGAACCAGGGTCCGGGAGAGGCTTGTTTTTCCGGTTCCGATGTCGCCGAAAATAACCGACAAACCACGCCTTAAACGAAGCTCGATCAGGATATTCGTAAGGGCCATGTCATGTTCTTTGGTGAGATAGAAAAAGGCTGGATCCGGGCTGGTGGAAAATGGTTCTTTTGTGAATCCAAGTAGTGTGTAATAAGCCATAATTTAAAAATTAAATTTTATAAATCCTTAATAAGTATAAAATATTAAGGATGTGTATTTCAAATTTATATTTTAGCTGATTTTATCATAAACACTATATGTATCAAAAGGTTAATTCGATTATTTTTGGCGTATGTTCGAAAAAAAGAGTTTGTTGCCAGATCGGCTTAAATGGGACAAAAGGGAAAGGCCGGCAAGGGCTAAACACCCTCATGGGAAGGGGTAAATTTACGAGCAAATGCTTATTATGTGGAACCCGTTTCCCGGGAATCGGGAAGGGTTAACGTGATAAAGGACAATCCTCCGTGCATAAAACCGATCGCCCGGGCAAAGGATCGCCAAAACATAACCCAGGCAAAACATAAACCGGCGCGGGTTTGATGCATTATTCTCCAGCCAAAGAATATCTCCAGGAGGGACAAAAATAAAACGGCGATCCCTGCGATAGTCAGGATCACAGGCGGCGCCATCATCACCATCAGACCCAAGGCCAGGACGAACAGGGCCAACAGGGTCTCAAGAATATCCTTCCAAAAAGTGTAATCGTCCCCCCTCATCATGCCGGGGTGGGTTCGATAAAGCTGCGCCCGCCAATACCCATGCACGTACTGTTCACTCAGATATTTTATCAGTCGTTCGGGATGATAATGATCGACAACGGCCCTGGATTCATAACAGATTTTATACCCCCATTTGCTGAGGCGATAACTTAAATCATTGTCTTCTGCACTGGCTCGACGGTATTGGCTGTCATATCCGCCGACGTTTTCAAACACGTCCTTGGGCAGACAGACATTGTAACTTCCGAAGAAACGGATTTCACGAGCAGAATAACGTTTATGACGATAAATGATTTCCTGATGGATACAACGCGCTAGAAGAGATTGAGGATTGGCCAAACCATAACGACCCGTTGCCGCACCAATGGTATTGGCCGTAAAGCAAGATACCAAGTTGGTTATCCAATCCGAATGGGCGATACAATCGGCGTCGATAAAGGCGATCAGGGATCCCGTCGCTGCCGCGGCGCCGCGATTGCGGGCATGGGCCGGACCGGCGTTAGCCTGGCGGATATATTGGACACGATCAAAACTGGATACGACAGAAGGGGTTGCGTCTTGCGAGCCGTCATCGACAAAAATTATCTGAATGATATGCGGGTAGTCCTGAGTAAGCACAGATTCTAAGCATCGCTTAATCGTACCGGCACAATTATAGCCCGGGATGACAATGCTGACGGTAAGGGTACCAGGATGGCGATGCTTGGGGGTGATCTCAGGCATTATTTCTTTTTGGCAATACTGTAAAGAAGCATCCCACAAAAACGCGATAAGAGTTTTTCCGGCGAAAATTTCCAAGGCAAGACATTGACACCGCCCATGTCAATGAGTCCCAATTCATTCCGCTGATTAAGCGATTTAAGTTTTTGGGGCGTAAATGGTTTTTCCTTTATTTCAGGCATCATAAAGGGCCTTATGATAGTCCAAGGGGACAGCAAGTTCGGGACAAAGGTGATGATGTATCCTTCCGGTGCGAGTATGTCAGCAAAACGGGACATGATTCTATCTTGATCGGAGAGAGAAAAATGCTCAAAAAGTCCATCAGAGAAAATAAGGTCATAGTCATGATAGACTGCATCAACAAATCCATCTGTGCGCATATCCGCCTGAACAATTTGAGAACGCCCAAAAGTATTTGCTTTAGTTAAATTTAGTGCCTCCAAAGAATAATCCACAGCGGTTGTGGCCAGCCCGTGATCGCAAAAGTAGGCTGAGAAAAAACCGCTGCCGCAACCGGCATCAAGGACCTTTCTGGCGGTTTTCAAATAGGGATTCAATATATCCAGGATACGAATTTTTGACCATGAGGTCTGAGTCGACCTGGATCTATTCCAAAAATTGTTCCAATTACCTGGGTCCATAACTTTTTCTTAACTAGCTAATATACAAGCACTTTCATTCTAAAACAATACATCCTGAAAAGGATTT
>CAZBSU010000092.1:0-7843 GCA_964494745.1 uncultured Planctomycetales bacterium
TGACACGGCCGGGGCCCAGCAGCGGACCGTTTTGACCCGTATAGAACGCATCAAGGATTTGATGAAGAAGGGCCTGTGGGAAGAGACCCGCAAGGTCACCAAGCTTCCCAAGACGAAGATCGTTCGGGTCAAGGCCCGCAAAGAGCGTGACGAGAAGAAAGAAGAAGGCGCCGCTGGCGAAGCCGCGGCCCCCAAAGCAGCCGAATAATCTTTCACTGCCCCAACACGTTTATCTTAAGAAGGCATGCCAAGCATGCCTTCTTATTTCGTCAACAACAGGAGGGCCCAGATGAACCGAATCGCGTCCCTGGTCTTGTTCATGCTGGCGGTTGCGTCCGTGCCGGCTTGGGGCCAACAGGAATTTCCCTTTACCGGCCGCGTCGTGGCGTCGGAGGTCAATATCCGCGCCGGACAGAGCAAGAATTTCGAGGAGCTGACCGAGCTTCAGCAGGGCGAAGAGATTATCGTCGTCGGAAAAAGTTTCAGCTGGTACAAGATCCTCCTGCCCGATCACGCCCAAAACTACGTCTTTGCCAAATTCGTCGAGCCGCTGGGTGACGACATCGGGATGGTCACGGCCACGAATTTAAACATTCGCGCCCGGCCGGACGTCCAGTCATCGGTGATCGGCCGCCTGGCCAAGGGGACCTTTGTCCGCTTACGCGCCGAGGCGGATGATTGGTATCAAATCGAGCCGGTCGATCAGAGTTTCGGCTGGGTCCACGAAGATCTCATCGCTTTTCATGCCCGACAGGTCCCGCCGCCGCGCGTCGTCACCCCGCCCGTTCGTGAGACGCGTTCAACCCGGCGGGCACGCGCCAAAAAGTCGGCGCCTAAACCCGTTGCCAAAAAGAAAAAAGCCGTCCCCCAGGTCGAGCCGCCGCCGGCCGCCGAGCCGCCCAAGTTTGTCGCGGCGACCGGCGTGATTGCCGGACTGAAAGATAAACCGCTCACGCCGGAGATCCGGCATCAGCTCGTCGTGGACGGCAAGCCGGCCTATTATCTGAAAGGCTACCGTAAGATCATGGACGGTTTTCTCAATTATAAGGTCAACATCGAAGGCGAGGTCCTGTCCGATTTCGAGGCGTCCCATCCGGTCGTGCTGGTGACCAAGATCCGCTTGATCCTTTGAGCCTGCGCCCGCCCTGGCCGTTTCTTGAAAGGGACGGATCTGGCGGCCATGCGCGGGGCAGCCTTGACCGAATCATCTTGTCCATCCTATGTTTCTGGAATTCTTACAAATCCTGATTGTCCTTTTTTTCGCCGTTGTCTTTCACGAGTGCGCCCACGGCTGGGTCGCCTACCGGCTCGGGGATCCGACCGCCAAACAGGCGGGACGGCTGACCTTGAACCCTCTCAAACATATTGACCCGATCGGTATGATTGTGGTCCCGCTGGTCCTGAAACTTTTGCAGTTCAAATTCGTGATCGGCTGGGCCAAACCCGTGCCGGTCAATTTTAATAATCTGCGCCGCCCGCGCCGGGACATGATTTGGGTTGCCCTGGCCGGCCCGGCCACGAATTTTACCCTGGCGGTCGTCTTAAGCCGGTTTCTGCCCCTGGCGCGTTCGGCCTTCGTTTATGAAACGCTGGCCCTGGCCGTATTGATCAATCTGATCGTGGGCTGTTTTAATCTGGTGCCGATCCCGCCGCTGGACGGCTCACGGGTCGTCATGGGGCTTGTCCCGGTCCGGATCGGCCGGCAGATGGCGCGCCTCGAGCCGTATGGCATGATTATTTTATTGGTGCTGCTGAATGTGGGCCTCCTGAATTTTTTATGGGTCCTGGCGGCCCTGGGGGCGGTGTTGTTGAACGTGGACCTGAGTCTGATTTCATGAAACGACAACAGAACGGAGCGTTATGTTTTCGGTCAAAGTCGAATTGAAAGAGAACAGCTATGAGATTATGATCGGGCAGGATTGCCTGGCCGGTCTTGGCGAGCATCTTTTGCCGCTGAAGGTCGGACGCGACGCGATCGTGATCACGAATCCGGTCATCCGCAAACACCACGGCCGCGCCCTTCAGACCGGTTTGAAGCGCTGCGGGTTCAGCGTGAAGTTCCTCGAGGTGCCGGCCGGGGAGAAAAGCAAATCAGCTCAGCGGGCGTTCACGGTCATCCGTCAGATCGCGGCTTACAGTATCGGCCGCAGCCCCTTTATCGTGGCCTTCGGCGGCGGGGTTATCGGTGATCTGGCCGGTTTCGTGGCCGCGGTTTATAAACGCGGGATCCCTTTTATCCAGGTGCCCACGACCCTGCTGGCCCAGGTCGATTCCGCCATCGGGGGCAAGGTCGCCGTGGACCTGCCTGCCGGCAAAAATCTCGTCGGCGCCTTTTACCAGCCGCGGCTTGTCTTCAGCGACATCTCGGTTTTGCGGACCCTGAATAAACGCCAGATCAGGAACGGGCTGGCCGAGACCGTCAAATACGGGATTATCGCCGACAGCTATCTTTTTCATTATCTCGAAGGGCATGTGTCCCGCCTGCTCGCGCTTCATCCTCCGGTGATGAACGAGGCGGTCCTGGCCTGCAGTCGCATCAAGGCCCGGGTCGTGGCCGGCGACGAAAAGGAGACCAAGGGGGTGCGCACGATTCTGAATTTCGGGCACACGATCGGCCATGCGATCGAGGCGGCCAATCATTACAAAAATTATCATCACGGTGAGGCCGTGGCCCTGGGCATGCGTGTGGCGGCGCAGCTATCCCGGCGGCGGGGCATGCTGGCGGTGGAGGATGTCGGCCGCATCAACCGCCTGTTGTCGGACCTGGGTCTTCCTGACAAGATCCGGCACGTATCCCTACGTGATATCCTGGACGCCATGGTCTACGACAAGAAATTTAAGGCCAAAAGGAACCGTTTTGTCCTGGCCCGCTCGATCGGAAGTGTTAAGGTGGTCGAGAATATCCCTCCGAGCGTGATCCGTGCTTCCATCAGGACCTGCCTGGGCTAGCCGGTCGGGGTTTGCTGCCCCTTAAGCGCAGCCGGACGAAAAGACAAAAACCTCAAGGCCGCCGGTCACGCACTGATCGGTAAACATGAACTTCTGGCCCCGGAAAATTCCGGGGCCTTTTATTGTGCGGAAGTCTCCCGGGATGCCGGGGATTTATTGGTCTGGATCTTCAGGGAATGGATCTGGCCGTCCTTGAGGACCTGGATCGAATGGAGGGAGATACCGACGATACGCACCCCGCCGACCATCTCGCCGATTTCGTAAATGCCGTCGTTAATCAGGACAAGGTTTTTTTCGTCGCGGGTCATGACGCCCCGGATAACAAGATGTTCGAAGGGGGCCTTGGGCGGTTCATGGCTGCGCACGAAAAAGCGCGACAGAGAAAGGATCCCGGTCAAAAGCAACCCGCAGGCGAGGATCCTAAGTCCAGCCCCGGCCCAGATCCGTACCGGTCGTCCGGTCCGGACACCGGTTTGGCCCCGGGCAGTGGGTCCCGGGCCAAAGCCCTGCTGCAGCCGGTTCAGGGCCGCGTGGACCGCAGAGGGCTCCTTGGCCGGAGCCTTGGGTTCGGCTGGGGGGGAGGCGGATAAGGCGGCCCGATCGGCCCGTTGCCGGGCTTCACGTTCCAGGGTTTGATCCGGCCGTGTCTGTCCCGAGGCGTCAAGGCTCTGGGTCTGAGGGCGGGATTCCGTCTTTTTCCCAGGAGTAAGTTGGTGTTGAACCTTTTTAAGGGCGTCGTGGATGATGCTCATTTGAGTATCTGGATTTCACGGGCGCATTTATAAATGATCTGTTCATCAAGGGTCCGTTGTTCCTGGACATAACCCGAGAGCAGGGCGCGGTCGCACAGGATATTGATGAGCCGCGGCGTGCCTTGACTCAGCCGGAAGATAACCCGGACCGCCTCTGGGGTAAACTGGACCTCGGAGCTGCCGTTGGTATTGATTTGCGCGATCCGGATGCGGTGATGGATATATTCTCCGGTGTCATTTTCGTTGAGCGGCAGGATATGGTAGCGGACCGAGATCCTCTGGGTCAGCTGCCGAAGGGAGGATAACTGGAGTTTTTCCAGCAATTCGGGCTGGCCGACTAGGATGATCTGAAGCAGTTTGTTCTTTTCGGTTTCGAGATTGGACAAAAGCCGGATCTGTTCGAGCTGGCGGGGTTTGAGATTCTGGGCCTCATCGATGATCAGCACGACATTATGCCCTTCCAGGGCCTCCTGGATCAGGTAGTCGTTCAGGGCGTTGATCAGGTCGAGTTTGTTCTTGAATTTGCCGGTGATGCCGAGGTCTTTGAGGATCAGCTGCAGGAGCTGGATCTCGGAGAAATAGGGGTTGAAGACAAAGGCCGTCTTCACGTTCTGATCCACCTGGTTGAGAAAGGCCCGGCACAGGGTGGTCTTGCCGGTCCCGATCTCCCCGGTGATGACCATGATGCCGCTGCGCTGCTGAATACCATAGATCAGGTGGGAGAAGGCCTCGCTGTGATGGCTGCTGGCGAAGAAAAACTCCGGATCCGCGGTCATGCTGAACGGATTTTCCTGCAACTTAAAATAATCCAAATACATGGCCCAATTATATCACGGCGGCGTGATTCGGTAAACCGGGATTTAACCGGAAAAAATATCACCGCCGGGACCATGCCTTGAAAAAAGAATTGTCAGGGTAAGATAATATGATATAATTCAAACATGTTGCAAGGGGACGGTGAAACATCCCCCAAGGAGGGTCGATTGAACGATAAAAGACGGTTTCCCAGAAACCGGTTTACCGAACCGGTCGGATTAAAGACCCGATCCGAGCAGGCCTATCAGGGATGTTTGGGTTGTGATATGAGCCAGGGCGGTCTCAGGCTCATGCATCACGACTATCTGCCCCTCGGACAAGAGGTCTTTTTGCAGGTTTATCTGGGGGCCGAAGATATCCGCACCCGGCGCGCCCGGGTGGTCTGGAGCAGCCAAAAACCTCACAGTGAAGATTTTTTGATCGGGATGGAATTTTTTCAGCCCGAGATCCGGCCGGTTGTTGAAGCCGGCGAAGAACCGCCGCCGGACCAAGATCGGCCCGGGCAGCGGTCTTTGTGAACAGTTGAAAGGAGACGCAGCGCTTTATGGGAAAGAAGAAAGGTGAAGCAGAAGAATTAAAGAATTGTGCCGCATGCAAGAAGCCTGTCCAGAGGGCTAAAAGATATTACCGTAACGGAAAATATTACTGCAACCCAAATTGCTGGAACAAGGCCAAGGCCAAGGCGAAGGAAGATCAGGTCGCAGCTGCATCCGAGTCCGCAGCCGCCTAAACGGTATCATGCAATTACCAGAACGCCGCAAACACCCCCGCTTCGACGGCAATATCCCGGTCAAATTTTCGGGCACGGAGTTCGACATCGTCACCGAGACCGCCAATATCAGCCGGACCGGGGCGTATTGTCAATCGAATAAGTACATTGAGCCGATGACCAAGCTGCGGGTCAATCTGTTGATCCCCTGCCGCCGGAACAAAAGGGTCTTCGCGCGCAAGGTTACCTGCGAGGGGATCGTTGTCCGGACCGAGGCGGTCCCGGGTCAGGAATATTACAATGTCGCGGTTTATTTCAGTGACATTCAGCCCCGTGACGCGGAGTGTATTACCGAATATATCAAGGTCGCGATGGCCTCCCGGGGCGATTCATCGGCCGCTTGACGGCATTATTTCGGTTGGGAAGAGGGATGTCTTTATGGAAAATGTCTTGAACCTGACACCGGTCGAGTTATTCATCATCCTGGCATCACATGCCTGGATTTTCATCATCTTTCCCGTCCTGGTCCTGAAGAAACTGAATTATATGACGGCTCTGCTGGAAGCGCAATTCGAGCCGAACGATTCCGAATCGTGAGGGCATGAGCCCGAGGGACCACGGTTCCGGTCCGCCGCGATGCCATCTTATGAAAAAGACCATCAGGGCTTTATACGAGGATGATGCGCTGATCGTTTTTGACAAACGTCCGGGCCTTTTGGTGATTCCGTCTGTGCGTGACCCACGGCCGACCTTAACGGATCTCGTCAACCGCCAGTATCCCCAAAACCAGAAAAGGCTGCATCCGTGCCATCGTCTTGACCGGGATACCTCCGGCGCGATCATTTATGCCAAGGGCAAGCGGCATCAGAAGATGATGATGAATCTTTTTCACGGTCGGGCGGTCGAGAAGACATATCTGGCCTTTGCGCGCGGGGCGATGAGGCCGCCGGCCGGGAAGATCGCATCGTCGGTGGTTGTCCAACATCACACCGGGACGACACGGCCGCGCCGGTCATCTCACGGGCGCGCCCGTCAGGGCAAATCGGCCTTGACGCGTTACCGCGTTTTGAAAATTCATCAGGGCTTCAGCGTTGTTGAGGCCCGGCCTTTGACCGGCCGGACCAACCAGATCCGGATCCATTTCCGTGACCGGGGCCATCCGCTTTTGGGTGAACGCGTTTATGCCTTTGGCAGAGATTTTCCGGTCAAGTTCCGGCGGCTGGCCCTGCATGCCTGGCGGATATCTTTTTGTCATCCGGTCACCGGCCGGCCCGTTCGCATCGAGGCGCCCCTGCCGGAAGATATGCGGCGTTTTATGGAAAAGGCCCGGCCGGCCCACAGGCGCGGTCAGGATTCAAAAAAGCGAGGACGTATTGCAAGAAAGTGACATTCAAACCAGGACCCTGAATGACTGGGCGCAGACCTGTCACCAGATCGCCGTTTCCAAGGGGTTCTGGGATCAGGAACGCAATATCGGTGAGGCCCTGATGCTGATCGTGACCGAACTGGCCGAGGCCATGGAGGCCCACCGCAAACAGAATGACGAGAATTTCCGCGAGGAACTGGCGGATACGTTTATCCGTCTGCTGGATTTGTGCGGCGGTCTGGGGATCGATATCGAGCAGGAGATCACGGCCAAATCCGCCAAGAACAGGAACCGCCCCTACAAACACGGGAAGATTTGTTGACCAACCATTGTGGACCTATTAAAAAAGGAGCCGTGACGTGAAAAGATCGATCGTGGTGCTGTTATGCCTGCTGCTGGCAGGGTGCACGAGTGCGGTGATCCCGCATTACCTGCCGGACACGAATCCTTACTCCCGGCGTTATGAGGCCGACTATGACCGCACCTATGCCGCGGTCCGGCAGACCCTGCAGGATCTGGGATGGGAGATCGAGCAGGAGGCCGATCCGCTGGTTTACGAGCAGGACGGCGCCCTCGGTGAGGGCAAAAAGGACGTCCTGATCATGAGCAATACCCGGCAGACAGCTTTGTTTATCGGGACGCGCTACGCCAAGATGAACATTTACATTCACGGCCAGGATGACATGTCCGATGTGGAACTGCGTTATATGACGATCAGCTCACTGCCTTTCAAGAATATCGTCAGCTACAATAACGACGCGCCCGCGGAAAGGATTTTGGATTATATCGGCGGCCTGTTGAAATAGGTCCCGGACGGCCGAGGCGCGATCCCCATGTCCGCGACGGAATCCTTCAGACTGGAAAGCCCGTTCCGCCCGGTTGCCCACCAAACCGACGCGATCCATCAGCTTCTCGACGGTGTCCAAGCCGGCCGGGCCGCCCAGGTGCTGTTGGGCGTGACCGGCAGCGGTAAGACTTTTACCCTGGCCAACATGGTCGCCCAGGCCAACCGGCCGACGCTAGTGATCTCCCACAACAAGACCCTCGCCGCCCAGCTCTACAGCGAATTCCGGGAGTTTTTCCCTTCCAACGCGGTCGAATATTTCGTCAGTTATTACGATTATTATCAGCCTGAGGCTTATGTGCCCCAGACCGATGTCTATATCGAGAAGGACGCCTCGATCAACGACCGGATCGACCGCCTGCGCCTGGCTGCGACCACGTCGCTGATGTCGCGCCGGGACGTCATCA
>CAZBSU010000093.1:0-7815 GCA_964494745.1 uncultured Planctomycetales bacterium
AGTCCCGCATATGGGCTGGAACCGGATCGCTTTTCAGAAACAGGATTGTCCGTTATGGCAGGGCCTTGAAAACGGCCCGCATGTGTATTTCTGTCATTCCTATTACGTGGTCCCCAAAGACCCGAATGTCGTGGCTGCCCAAACGGAATATGGAATCCCTGTTGCCTCGGCTGTCTGGAGCAAAAATATTTTCGGAACACAATTTCACCCTGAAAAAAGCCAAGAGGTCGGGCTAAAAATCCTTAAAAATTTCGGCCTTCTCAGCTCATGATCATTTTTCCAGCTATCGATATTCAACAAGGCCGTGTGGTTCGCCTGATTCAGGGCCAATTCGATCAGGTCAGTGAATATTCTCAGGACCCGGTTGAGGTCGCCCGCCAGTGGGTCAGCCAGGGCGCGGCATGGCTTCATCTGGTGGACCTGGATGGCGCCAAGCTTGGCAAAATCCAAAATTATGATACAATAACCGGCATTATTGAGGCGATTCCGGTGCCAGTTCAGATCGGCGGGGGGATCCGCACAGGAGAAGATATCGAGAATTATCTCAATGCCGGAGCCGGCCGCGTCATCCTGGGCACCCGTATTATCGAAGACCGGAGTTTTCTCAAGGAAATCCTCGCCCAATGGGGGGATAAGATCGCCATCGCCCTGGATTGTTCGAATGGGATGGTCGCTCAAAGGGGATGGACCACCACGACCGAACGCAAGGCCGTGGATTTCGCCCAAGAGATGGAGTCAGCCGGCGTATCCACCCTCATTTACACGGACATCAAACGTGACGGCATGCTGACAGGCCCGGATTTTGAGGGGTTAGCTGCCCTTTTGAAGGCGTTGAAGATTTCCGTGATCGCCTCCGGGGGGATCGCTTCGCTCGAAGATATCCAGAAGCTCAGGGCACTCAACGCGCCGAATCTCTTGGGTGCGATCACCGGCAAGGCCTTGTATGAAGGCCGACTCGATCTTAAAGAGGCATTGCATTTATGCTCACAAAACGGATAATCCCCTGCTTGGACGTCAAAGACGGACGGGTGGTCAAGGGCGTGAATTTTGTCGGGCTGCGCGATGCGGGCGACCCGGTAGAGATCGCGGAAAGTTATGACCGCATGAAGGCCGACGAGATCGTTTTTCTCGATATCACGGCCAGCCACGAAAAGCGCTCCATCATCCTTGATGTGGTCCGGCAGACCGCCGAGAAGGTCTTCATGCCGCTGACGGTCGGCGGCGGGATTCGGGATATAGAGGATATTCGCGCCTTGCTCAACGCCGGGGCGGATAAGGTCTCGATCAATTCCGCCGCGCTGAGGAATCCGGATCTGATCCGTGAGTCCGCCGAACGCTTCGGCAGTCAGTGTATCGTGGTGGCGATCGATGCAAAAAAAGGCTGATGCTAGATGGGATGTCTATCTCAATGGCGGTCGGATCCGGACCGAGCAGGAAGCCGTGGCCTGGGCCCGGAAGGCGGAATCGCTCGGCGCGGGCGAAATCCTTTTGACCAGCATGGATGCCGACGGCACGAAAAAGGGATTTGATATCGCCCTGACGGATGCGGTTTGCCGTGCGGTGAATATCCCGGTCATCGCCTCGGGCGGGGCCGGTCATCTGGAACATTTCGCCGAAATTTTTTCAGAGACCTCCGCCGACGCGGCCCTGGCCGCATCAGTCTTTCATTACCGCGAGATGACCATCGCCCACGTCAAACACGCACTTAAAAAGAAAAGGATCCCGGTCCGATTATGAAAAAAATAAAGATCGAAGACATCAAAATAACACCCCGGACACTGCATAAACTCAGATTCGGGGCTGATGGCCTCATCCCGGCCATTGTCCAGGATGCCCAGACCAAGGAGGTCCTGATGATGGCCTATATGAATAAGGCATCGCTAAAAAAGACGCTGCGCAACGGTAAGACCTGTTTCTGGTCGCGTTCGCGCCAGGAATTCTGGACCAAGGGCATGACCTCAGGACATTTTCAGTTCGTCAAAGCCGTTTTTTATGACTGCGACTGCGACACCCTGCTGATCAAGGTCCGGCAAGTCGGCGCCGCCTGCCACACGTTTCGCAAAAGCTGTTTCTATCGTAAAATCCCCCTCAAAAGGGAAAAGAAAAAGTGAATTATCCCAACGAACAAGATTTTCTGCGCCTGTCTCAAAAGGGGAACCTTATCCCGGTCTACCGCAATATCCTCGGAGATCTGGACACGCCGGTATCGGCCTTTTACAAGGTCGCCCACCGGGCGCGCTATTCCTTTCTGCTCGAATCGGTGGAGGGAGAAGAGAAAATCGCCCGCTATTCCTTCTTTGCCAAAGACCCCGAGTTGGTCATTCGCAGCAAAGACAAAACCATGGAAGTGATCCGTCTCGAAAAGGGTAAGAAGCGGAAAGAGACCTTAACGCTTGACGATACCCCTTTGAAACCGATCCGCGAGATTGTCAAAAAATACCGATTTGTCGGGGTGCCGGGACTGCCGCGTTTCTGCGGCGGCCTCGTCGGTTATCTCGGGTATGACACGGTGCGTTTTTTCGAACATCTGCCCGACAAGCCCCGGGACGATCTCAAACTGCCCGATGCCTTGCTGATGCTGGCGAAGGATTTGATCATCTTCGATCACCTCAATCACCGTTTCCAGATCGTTGCCTGTGTGCACGTCGAGCCCAAGGCCTCCCGTTCCGTCAAATTAAGGGCTTACCGCGATGCCCTGAAACGCATCGATGCTTCCGTGGCCTGCCTTCATAAACCGCTTTCGGAGCCGCAGCACAGCACGAAGAAAAATCAACCGCCCCGGCTGCGCGTCCATTCGAATCTTTCCAAAACACGGTTTGAATCCATCGTCCGCCGGGCCAAAAAATATATCCATGCCGGAGACATCATCCAAACGGTCCTGTCGCAACGGTTCGAGGTCCCGCTTCAGACCGATTCGTTTCAGCTCTACCGGATGCTGCGCGCGCTCAATCCGTCGCCTTACATGTATTTCCTGAATCTGGAGAATATCCAGATCATCGGCTCCTCTCCGGAACTGCTCGTGCGCTGTGAAGACGGGGTCGTGGAGACCCGTCCCATCGCCGGGACGCGTCCCCGCGGGAAAAACGAGGAGGAGGATGCCGCCTTGGCCCGGGACCTGCTCAACGATCCGAAAGAAAAGGCCGAGCACATCATGCTCGTGGACCTGGGCCGTAATGACATCGGCCGGATCTGTGCCCAGGGCTCGATCGAGGTCTCGGAATTCATGGCGATCGAACGTTATTCGCACGTCATGCATATCGTCTCCAATGTCCGCGGCCGGTTGATGAAAGGCAAAGATGCCTTTGATGTCCTCAGGGCCACGTTCCCGGCCGGCACGGTCTCCGGCGCCCCGAAAATCAGGGCCATGGAAATTATCGATGAATTAGAACCCGTATCTCGCGGCCCGTACGCCGGGTGCATTTGTTATTTCAGTTTTTCGGGCAATTTTGATTCCTGTATCACGATCCGGACGATCGTGGCCTGCAACAATAAGGCCTACATTCAGGCCGGGGCCGGGATCGTGGCCGACTCTTCACCGGCCAGGGAATACACCGAAACGGTCAATAAGGCCGGGGCCCAGATCCAGGCGATTGAAGCGGCCCGGCGTCAATTTTCAAAAAAACGCAACATCAAATAGTTAAGGGGGAATAAATGGAAGTTCGTATTCGACTGCAAAAAATAGGGAAGAGCGCAAAAAAAAGATACAATTACCGTATCGTTGCGATATCTCGCATGAGCGCCAGGCAGGGACGCACCCTGGAGATCCTCGGGCACTATGACCCGGCCAAACAGCCGGCGGTGGTGGCCATCAACGGCGAAAAACTGAATAAGTGGCTCAAACGCGGGGCCCAGATGACCGACACGGTGCGTACGCTGGTCAAAAAACACGCCAAATAAATTTTCCATAGAATTACGACTCGCGAAGAAAGGATTGTCGATATGACGCCTGATACATCCGCTCCCGGCCTGGTTCAATTTGTGCCGTTTATCGCCATCTTTTTTATTTTTTATCTATTGCTGATCCGTCCGGAAAAAAACAAACAGCGCCAGCGTAAAGAACAGATCGCCGCCCTCAAAAAAAACGATCAGATCGTCACGGCCGGCGGTATTTACGGAACGATCGTCAATGTCAAGGACAACAGCTTGGTCCTGCGTATCGACGACAATGTCAAAATGGAGATCGACAAAGAGGCCTTTGGCCGACTGATTACCAAATAGTTTTACCCTCCATCAGAAAGGATCACCATGAACAAAAATCTGCGCATCAGAATGCTGGTTGTCCTGGGTGTTCTGGCCGCTGCGGTCTTTTTTGCCTTCCCCCTGGAGAAGCGCATCAATCTGGGGCTTGACCTCAAAGGCGGCATGCACCTTATCCTGAAGGTCGAGACCGAAAAACTCGATAAGGACACGGCGGAAGACGCGGTCCCGCGGGCGATCGAGATTATCCGCAACCGTATCGACGGCATGGGCGTGGCCGAACCCGTGATCCAGCGCCAAGGGCTTAACCAGATCATCATCCAGCTTCCGGGCATCACCGACCGGGATGCCGCCATCAAGATGATCGGTCAGGTGGCCCAACTGAACTTTGTGCTCGTGGCGGATGGTCCCCAGCTGCTTCAACAAGCCCTCGCCGGCGATGTGCCGGAAGGCTATGTCCTCAAGAAAACAAAAGAAGACCAAAAACCTATCCTGATCGAAGAAAAACCGGCCCTTTCCGGCGAATTTATCGACAATGCCCGCGTTGACATTGATTCGACAGGTTTCAATCAACCCAAGATAGCGCTCAAATTCAATTCAAAAGGCGCTGGGAAATTTGCGCGCATCACCCGCGAAAACGTCAACCGCCGATTGGCCATTGTCCTGGATGGGGAAGTCTTATCCGCTCCGAATATCAATGAACCGATATTAAGCGGCAATGCCGAGATCAGCGGCCGATTCACTTTTGACGAGGCCTCGCTCCTGGCCCTGGCCCTGCGTTCCGGTTCCTTACCCGCACCGATGCGCATCGAGGAGGAACGCACCGTCGGCCCCTTGTTGGGGAAAGATTCGATCGAGGCCGGCATCAAGGCCACCCTGACCGGCGGGATCCTCGTCTTGATCTTCATGCTATTGTATTATTTCAAGGCCGGCATCATCTCCGATCTGGCCTTGATCATGGACCTGCTGCTCATTGTCGGGATCATGGGTTTTCTCAATGTCACTCTGCCCGAGTCCCAGGTCACCTTAACCTTGCCCGGTATCGCCGGTATCATCCTGACGCTGGGTATGGCGGTCGATGCCAATATCCTCATCAATGAACGCATCCGTGAGGAGATCGAAAACGGCCGGCCGCTGCATGCCGCCGTTTCCAACGGATTTAACAAGGCCTTCAAGGCCATCTTCGATTCCAACCTTACGACCTTGATCGCGGCGTTCATGCTCTTTCAGTTCGGCTCTGGTCCGATCAAGGGCTTCGCCGTCACGCTGACCATCGGCTTGCTGGCCAGCTTATTCACCTCTGTGTTCGTCACCCGCACCCTGTTCCTCTGCCTGCTCGAGTTGAATTGGCTGAAATCCCTGCCGATGTTGCGGCTGTTTCGAAAAACCAAGATTGACTTCGTCTCCAAACGTCATTTTTGTTTCATCCTGTCCGTGGCCGTGATCGCATTCGGCCTTTGGTCCCTGTTTCAAAAAGGGGAGCAGGCTTACGGCATCGATTTCGCCGGCGGACAGGTCCAGGAATACCGTTTCGCGCAGCCGGTTGAGACCGAAGCGCTCCGTGAGGCCCTGAAAGGCAAAGGTCTGACCGATATTACGATCCAGCGGTTCAGTCAAAATCCCGAAAACGTGGTGATCCGCTCCTCCGAGGACGCTTATGACCAAACCGTCCAAGCCCTTAAAGAAGCCTTTCCGGGCAACGATTTCAAAGCCCTGCGGATCGAAAAGGTCGGACCGATCGTCGGACAGGCCCTGCGCAAACGCGCCGTCCTGGCGATCCTGTTTGCCATGGCCGGGATCTTGATCTATGTGGGCTTCCGTTTCAAACATTTTGATTATGCCACGGCCGGGGTCATCGCCTTGCTGCATGACGTTATCTTGACCTTAGGCGTCATCGTTATGATGGGACGCCAGGTCGATCTCCTGGTCGTCACGGCCCTCTTGACCATCGCCGGGTATTCGGTCAATGACACGATCATCATTTATGACCGTATACGCGAAAACATGACCCGGATGCGCAAGGTGAGCCTGCCCGAATTGCTGAATATAAGCATCAACCAGACCCTCGGCCGGACGGTCCTGACCACGCTCACGACGCTTTTGGTTGTCACCGCCCTTTATTTCTACGGTGGAGAGATCCTGAACACCTTTGCCCTGTGTCTGATCATCGGATTCCTGGCCGGGACCTATTCGACGATCTTCATTGCCTCGCCGCTGGTATTGGCCTGGCAGAAGAAAACGAAGTAGTATGTTCAAGGCCCTGAAGCTCTACACGGACCAGACCATCGACATCCGGGCCATCACCGCCCGCCTGCTGGCCTTCGGATACCGGCGGGCCAAAAGGGTCATCCAGGAAGGTGATTTTTGCCGGCGCGGGGAGGTCCTGGATATCTTTCCTGCCGGCTTCGACAGCCCTATCCGTATCGCCCTAGACGAAGACCGCATCCGATCTATTGCCAGTTTCAATATCAAATCCTCCAAGGTCATCTGGCAGCATAAGATCACCTTCATCCTTCCTGTAAAAAAATCAGCCAAGCATCCCGTCTCGCCCTTTACGATCGATACCCCTTTGAATAATTTTGTCGATATTCACAAGGGGGATTACGTTGTCCATAATCAATACGGCATCGGAAAATTCATCGGTATCTCCCGGCTGAATTTTCAGCAAGAGCTGCGCGATCATTTCGTGATCGAATATCAGGGGGGAGACAAACTCTATGTGCCTGAGCATGACATGCACCTGATCCAAAAATATATCAGTTTCACCAAAAAACCGCCGCGCCTTTTCAAGTTGGGATCCAAACAGTGGCAGCGCATTCGCCGGCAGATACAGAAACGCCTGCAGCGTATGGCGGCGGAGATGTTGCATCTGCAGGCCGTCCGTGCCAGCCTAAAAGGGCATGCCTTCGGGCCCGACTCCGACTGGCAGCGCTCATTCGAAGCCAATTTTGTCTACCCCGAAACACCCGACCAAGAAAAATCCATCCGCGAGGTTAAAAGTGATCTGGAATCCGACCATCCGATGGACCGGCTTTTATGCGGAGATGTGGGTTTCGGCAAGACCGAGGTGGCCCTGCGCGCCAGCTTCAAGGTCGTTATGGATAACAAACAGGTCGCGGTCCTGGTGCCGACCACCATCCTGGCCGAACAGCATTATTATCATTTTTCCAAACGTCTGAAAGATTACCCTTTTCAAGTCGCCATGCTCAGCCGGTTCCGGACCAAGCAACAACAGGATAACATCATCCGCGATCTGGCTCAGGGCAAAGTCGACATCGTGATCGGCACACACCGTTTGTTATCCAAAGACATCCGTTTCAAAGACCTCGGCCTGATCATTATCGACGAAGAACAGCGTTTCGGGGTCACGGCCAAAGAGCGCCTGAAGCATTACAAGTTATTGGTCGATGTCCTGACCATGACGGCCACGCCGATTCCGCGCACCCTCTACATGGCCCTTTCGGGGGCGAAAGATATGTCCGTCTTGTCGACGCCCCCGCAAAACCGCATTCCGATCATCACCCAGGTGGTCGAATTCGATGAGGATCTTATCCAACACGCCATCCGCCGCGAGCGGCGCCGGCACGGACAGGTCTTTTTCCTGCATAACCGCGTTGA
>CAZBSU010000094.1:0-7810 GCA_964494745.1 uncultured Planctomycetales bacterium
CGCAAACAAGGCTCGGGCCAAAAATACCCCTTGTTGACGATCGGCCTTTTGCCCGGTTTTTTCAAGCGATAAAGAGATCCCTTGAAGGACAAAAATAAGAAGGTCCATCAGATTCGACACGCCTTCATTCTTACCGCACACGCCGACTTTGTCGCAACCGGTATTGCGGGCGGCTTCCTGACATTGATAACAAAACATGCTCATGGGGATTCCTTTCGTTGAATCGTTTATGAAGATCTCTGCGTTTTTTGAATCAAACCGCCAACCGTTAATCCGGCGAATTTCCTGGTCACGTCCGATTCTATCTCCAGCAAATATTCCCGCAGGGCGCAGACCTTTCGGTTGGGACAAATTTTTTTGCGAAACATGCACTCTGAAAGCTGAATCCGGCCCTGGAAGGCCTCAATAATAACCGTCAACGGTATCCGGCGGACCGGGACCTTCAGCCGGAATCCGCCGTGCCCCCCTTCTTTTGATTCGACCAGGCCCTGTTTGATCAGTTGCTGCAGGATCTTTCGAAGATAAGAATAAGGTATGCCCTGCCGTTCGGAAATCATGCGCGCCGAGACAAAGCCTTTGGGCGTTTGGCCCAGGACCATGAGCGCCCGGATCGCGTAATCGGTATTTTTGGTCAACAGTTTCATTCAGCCTCCTTTAACTGGGATTATATTAGTCTCAGTGTAGCGGGATGTCAAGAAAAAAATAACCGGGCATCGGTTAAACGACCAGCCAATCATTAAACTGGTAAAAATCACATATTAGGAGGATCAAAAAGGCGGACGTGGGTATATCCCCCCAGGACGATGCTGTCAAACGGGCCGGTCTGGTCCGGTTCGAGGCCAACGGTAAACTGGCCTTGCCGGACCGGGATATCCGTCAGGATCGCCGTCCCACTCCCCTTGGCTCGCAGCATAATTTCCACGCGCGGCAGGGGGATCCCGATACCGACAAGCACATCGCCCTTGGGGCTGGGGGTCACGATCACCGCGGCCTGGGATTCCAGGGGCGAGAAATACATAACCCGGTCATCCTTGGGCATCCTCCGGTTGAACTCAATCTCCCTGACCTTTTCGACGATGATCGGTTTTAAATCGGGCGGGATGAATTTGGAGCGGTAGGCAAACCGTTCGGGATTGATCACCAGGACGTCACCGTCCGAGGCGACCTCGCCGATCCCTTGGACAAACAGCCCCTCGCGCAGATCACTCGAATAGATCGTATTGCCGCCGACATAATCCGGCAGGACTTTATCGGCGTAAAAACTCAGGCCGTTGGCATGGAAGTGGTAAATATAGAATTGTTCGTCTTCGCGGTGGAAGACATAATCCCTCGGATGCAAAGAGTACAACGGCCCCAGCCAAAAAAGATTCTGCCCGGCGCTGAGGTCTTTGGCGTAACGGCCAACGTCCCGGGCAAAGGTACTGCGATAAAACGGGTCCTGAAAATGCAGGCATTCGCGCATGCCGACGGTAAGCGGCCCGGCCAATAAAATCAATATGAAACCGAGTTTCCCGTAATCCTTCACCCGTCCCTTCCATCCGGGCCAACGGCCCGCCAACCGCTCCAAGCCATTTGCGATCAGACCCAGGCCGTTCGCTCCGAAGAAGCAGAACGGTGGCAGCATGGGGATAAGATAACGCGCCTCCTTATGCCCGGCCAGATAGGTCTGGACAAAAAACAGCACCCCGAGCCACAGGGTCATCAACAGCCGCAGGGGGTGTTTCCGGAACCAGACCACAAACAACCCGATGAGGAAATACCCGATCGCCAGCCAGTGCGTGGATACCAGCCAAAAGGCATAATTCTGAAAGGCCGGCTCACGCGAAAGATTGCCGACCGTGTGGGCCCTGATATTGCGCAACACGATCGGCGGGGCTTCCCATAATGAAAACGGTTCGAGAAGACTGGCGTAAACCGAAAAAATAAGCAGGAGCAAAAACCCCGGCATCAGGACATAAAAAAACAATTCCTGCAACGCGCGGCTCTGATACCAGCCCCCCGGACGGGACAACACAAGCCGGCAGGCGCGGCCATCGAGGAGCTCATGGGCCAGAACGATGATCAGGGTCAGGGGGAAAAAATAATACCTGGTGATGATCGCGCCGGTCAGGCACAATCCGGCCCGGACCATCGATCCGGTTTGCGGACGGTCAATCGATTGCCAGTAAAAATAAAAAAACAAGGTCAGGAACAATAGGGCCGGAATGCCTTCCTTGGAAAAAGGCGCGGTGTGAATCACGACCCGGTGACAACTCAAAAGCAAAAGGCCGATCAGGGCGGTCTGCCGGTCGGTGACCGAACGGAAAAGACGGTAAACCGCGCAAAGCAAAAAAACGAAAAAAAAGACCGCGGTCACGCGGGCCGCCTGCGGGGCAAACCCCTCCAGACCGGTCACCCGTTCGATCAGGAAATACGGGGAAAGCACAAACGGAAGAAAGGCCGCCCGTTTCCAGTAATAAATCCCTTCTCCCCCGGTCAGCTGGCGCGCATTGATCCAGATGTCAAAGGTGTCGTAATAGGTGGCGGTTATGCCGCCGGCCACCCAGAGCAAATAGACGATCAACCCGCCCAGGATCACGGCCGCGCACCAGGCCAGCGGCGATTCCGGGACAAATATCTTTCCTTTTTTGATCAGCATGATGTGTTGTTGCGGCGCCGCGTTTTCCAGAGCAACAAGACCAGAACCACGAGCGCCACCGCGCTGATCCACCGACCGATATAAAAACCGATCGGACGATAGACAAACCGCACGGTCGACTCGCCCTTGGGCAGGAAGACCGAACGGATCAGATGGTCGGTGACATAAATGCGCGCCGGCTTGCCGTTGACAAAGGCCTTCCAGTCGGGATGATAGGTGTCGCTCATGACCAGGAGCCCCGGATGCTGCAGGCGGGCCTCGACCAGGACTTCGTTCGGGCCGTAATCCTTGATCCCGGCCCATGAATTATCCATGATCGGGGTGGATGCCAATTGTTCCAGGATCTCCGGCTCGGGCGGGTGACTCAGGACCGCTATCCCGCGCAGCTTTCCCTTGAGTTCCCGCATATGCGCAAAGACCTTTTCTTTATCCGGCTCGAAAATGGCCCGATGCACAATAAAAACCCGCGGGAAGGCGCTCGGATGCGGATAAATCGCGGCCTCGCGCTTATACATAGGCTTGGGGAAGTCCGGCAGGCGCGCCGGGACAAAAAAATCTTTCAATATGATCGGGGCCGCGGTGTAACGCACGTTCAGCAGATCCATAAAAGGCCGGGCCTCGGGCATGAACGTGACCGGCACCACCCAGAACGAGGTATGCCAATGGTCTTTGACAAAATAATCCTTAACCAGGAACTCATTCACGAAGTCGACATACCGCTGGCATAGCAGGCCGTGAAAAACACCCAGGTCGTCGAGCTGATAGGCCGTGGCCGTATTCGGGTAAAGCGTCCAGAAGATGCCGTAAACCCGGCTGCGGGGATGAGACTTTTTTAAAAACTCGACATAGGGCACCTGGGGGAAAGACTCAAACCGGTTCACGCGGCCGCGCGGGATGTAGGCGAACATCTCGGCGGTCAACACGGCCAGCACCGCCAGGCCCGCGGCTTTTCCGGTCAGGATGCGTTTATCTTTCAAGAACAGGAATAAAAGAAAGGCGCCGATCACCGCCGTGCTGATGATCGCGCTTTCTCTTGCGGTGGCAATATAAACGGCGTTCCTTTTGAGATACAAAGCCGCGGCCAGCGCGGCCAGAACCGGCACGGCGAACAAAAGCGCCTTTTTGAAAAGCTGCCTTTTCAGAAGGATGACCCGCAGCCCCATGGCCGAACCGACGGCCAGCAGAAACGCGACCTGATGCGCGGAATGATTCGCAAAACGCAAATAACGGTAAACCGGAAGCAGACCGATCCAGGTAAAGGGCGGCGCATTAATAAATATTTTACCGAGCAAAACAAAGGCGCCGGCCGCGATAAACCAGTTCAGCCCCCAGCGCTGGCGGTGCCAGAGGCTTAAAAAAGTCAGCCCGAACGGCAAAAGGCCGATCGAGCCCCACCACCCGGCCTGAATCCAATTCATGCTGATCGGGAATTTCTGAAAAAATATCGGGAATAAAACCGAAAAATAAAACCGCGGTTCTTTGGCGTATTCGGCCTTGACGCCCATATCCTCTGGATGCGAGTGCCAGAACACGGTCAGCCAATTCCGCAAAAATGGCAGAAGCACGATCGCGCCCAAAGCGAACCCGAGCGCGTAGGCCCCGGCCAGGAAATAAAACGTCTTTATGACCGGCGGCCGCGGGCGGGCCGTGAACAGCCGAAAAACAAAAAATAATACCGCCAGGGTATGCACCACCACCAGATGCTCGGGGTGACCGGCAAAGACCGTCAGGGCGATCGCGCCGGCGGTAACCGCCATCCGGAAAAGACCGCGCCGGCGCAGGAGCAGCTCAAAACACAAAAATAACAGCGGCCCGATCACATCCACGTTCGCCATCCAGGCCTGAAGTTTGACCACCGGCCCGGCGAGCATATAAATGACCACCGCGCCAAGGGCCGGGATCCGCCCCAGACGCAGCACGCGGACAAACCAGTAAATAAAAAATCCGGCCAGGAAAAACCGGCCGAAGATCAAGGCGTCCCAGGCGATCAGGTCCGGCAGGACATAGAATAAAAGATTTAGCGGAAAAAAAAGGCCGATCTGGATCAAGGCGATCAGCGGATAACCGCAGGCCAGATGCGGGTTCCACATCGGGAAGGTCCCCTGCCAAAACGAACGTTTGATGAAGACCAGCGTGGGTTCTTCGTTCAGGGAGACATCCGTCGTGAAGATCGAAAAAAAAGACGGCTTATTATTTTCCTGACCGTAGGGGCCGGTCATCAGCGCCTGAGGGTTGGCGCTCGTAACCTTGAAGGTCTTGCCGAAAAAGACCACGTCATAAAAAAAGACCGCCAGTAAGACAGCGATCAACCCGATGACAGTGAGATTTTCTCTGAACAATTTGCTTTTCACGGTTGGGACGGGTTTACGGCATGGCCGGGACATGGGTGTCCGGGTATCTATACTACTAGAATCGCTGCCGGGCTGCAATCTTTATTGGCGTTTTCCCGGCCGTGAAAGGATCGAAACTAATCGGCGCCGGGCTTGCGCCGATCCCATACTTGTGTTATTAAAATATAAGGTCAACGAAACAAATCTAAGCCTTCCCGGATAGGGGCTTCCCCATGAAAAAAATCCTTTTCATCTTGCTTATGGTCCTGGGGATCTGGCTGATCAGCGAGACAGCCGCCTTTCTGCTTTTCACG
This sequence comes from uncultured Planctomycetales bacterium, assembly GCA_964494745.1. Taxonomy (GTDB): domain Bacteria; phylum Omnitrophota; class Gorgyraeia; order Zapsychrales; family JANLHA01; genus CAZBSU01. The sequence goes on from CAZBSU010000094.1 coordinate 5,283, forward strand.
GCCTTCCAAGACCGCCTGCCGTTTTACGATATCGAACAATACCTTGTTCCCGGCGAATACATCAAATACGCGCGTCAACGCTTTCACCCCGAACGGGGCTGGGACATGAATTACGCCACCCCGGAGGGCGAACGCCCGCGTCAGACAACCTACGGCATCCCGCTGATCGCGGCCTTCGGGGATTCTTTCACTCACTGCGACGAGGTCGAAGATGACCAGACGTGGGAAGAATACACGGCCGCGATGCTCCAGGCCGATGTCTACAATTTCGGCACCGGCGGTTACGGCACGGACCAGGCCTATTTAAAATTCAAGGAATATTATCCGGAACGCATCAAAACGGCCTTCGTTGTCCTTGGGCTGACGACCGAGAACATCAACCGGCTCGTCAACGTCTACCGTCCTTTTTATTCGCTTCAAACTGGTGTCCGCGTGCCGAAACCACGGTTTAAGATCACGGCCGACAACCGGCTGGAACTGATCCCGAACCCGGCCCGAACCGAGGACGGGCTGAAAAAACTCAGCGATCCCGAATTCATCCGCCAACTCGGCGAACATGATTACTGGTTCAACCAAAACGACCTGCCGGTGCTGAAATTCCCCCACACGGCGCTGCTCTTTAATAAACGGCTGTGGCGGGAAGTCATTTATAAAAAACGCGGCAAGATCAGCGACCTGAATCCCCAACCCTGGGCCGATCTCTGGGATGAGCCCGAACCGACGCGGATCATGTTCGCCCTCCTGGATAAATTCGCTCAGGACGTTCGCCAAAACGGCGGCATTCCGATCGTCATGATTTTCCCAACCATCGAAGAGGTCGACCTGCGTTTTCGCCAAGGAGTCAACCCTCTCGGCGCGCGAAAAATCGTCGAGCACTGCCGGACAAACAATATCCTTGTTTTCAACGGCATCGAGGCCTTTGCCAAAAGCATCAAGGCCCCCTACGAGGTCGTTCGCTTTTTCGACCTGCATCTGAATCCCGACGGGAACCGTCTGATGGCCCTGCATTTTGTTCAATTCCTGGGGAAATACCTGAACCGGTAGGGCGCACCCGGGCAAAGACCGTCCGCCCGGGCGAAGGGGCCTGCTCCAGCCAAAATCATCCCACTCCCATATTATCTGAATCAGGGACGCGGTTTGTTTCGAACGAACAATAACGGAAAAATGATATCACTCAGGCAGCACGGCAGCCAGACCGCCAAAAACAGAAAGATGAAGATCCCGAAATACGAGAGCGCCTGCGACTGGTCCGCGGCCATCAGCATATGAAAAAGCGAGGCCCATGTGCTGATCAGCACGTGCCCGGCGTGCGGGAATTTGGTCGCGGGCTTAAAGTAGGCCACCAGGATGCCGGCCACGGCAATCGGATTGACCAACCACCATTTCTCGATAAACCCTATATGCGCCTCGCGGTGAGGCAGATCCAGCAGGGCCTCGCCCCAGAACGGGATCAGCGAATCGCTCAAGGTCCCGATCCCGACAGATCCGAGAAAACCCACGACAAAAATCTTCCAGATGGACGGACAGCCGCCGGCGGTGCTACATTGATACTGGCGGTACAGGGCCGCGGTCACAAGCGCGCTTAAAAAGACATGCAGAGGATGAAACACATAAAAGATCTGATGCGCGGCTTCATGCGGCAGGCGGCGGAAGATCATCAGCAGCAGGATGCCGGTCATGGCGCCGAACATGGTGAACGGTGAATGCTCTTTCAGTTCATGCAGGATCTTGGACATATCGCGTCTCCTTTAAGGTAAACCTGTTCCAGGGAGTCAGGGACATTGAATCACGCAATCTCATCTTTAGACCCGGGATAATGCTTGACGGCGAGTTTCGAGCGTAGCGAGTTGTTTGAGCCGTCAAGCATTATCCCGGGTCGGCTCATTTATCTGCAAAACACACCCACGACCTCCTGCTTCTAACCGCTGATCGCTAAACGCTAATCGCTAAATATTATATACATTTTCCGCCCCAAGACAAAGATTTATGGACAAGGCGGACACAAGCCGATAAAATGACACGATTTTAATCCCTGAAAAAACATCACATTCATCAATATTTTTCATGCGCCGATCCCCAAAAAATATTCCCCGCGCCCCCCTGCTGGCTGTACTCGTTTTGCTGTGCTTATCGTCCGTCACAACGGCCCAAACAACCCCGGCAAAAACGCATCGGCCGCTTGATCACAAGGCCGATCCCAGGCTGGTTGCGTGGATTAAAAATAACGTCAGCGCGGAGACCGGGCTGCCGTTCAGTTTCCGCATCCCTTCCCGTTCAAAATCCAAAGTGCTGAGGCGCATCGGCCGTCCCGATTCGATCACCGGCATCATCGAGCGCATGATCGTGGCCGAAGGCACCTCCATTTATGACACGGCCCTGTGGCAGATCACCCTGACCATGCTCGGCGGGGACGAAAACCTCAAGGCCGCCGCCTTGCCGGTCGAGATCTACTGGGACGGCAAACTGAAAACCCTGCAGACCATCCGGGCCGGTTACCTGGGCCAGCCGTTTGTCTATGACCCCGAAGA
>CAZBSU010000095.1:0-7714 GCA_964494745.1 uncultured Planctomycetales bacterium
GGTCGCCCTGGCCAGCTTCGCCGCCGAAAGGATCAAGTTCGGCTCGACCTCCAGCGGGGTCGGCGGCGGGCAGGGAAGCGATTTCGATACGGCCATGCGTTACGCCCACGCCATGGTCTGGCACTACGGCATGGGCAAATCCGGGCTGATCGGTGATTTCGGCGCGCTGGCGTCCCATCCGGGCCAACTGTTAATGTCCGAGAAAACCCGCGAAACCCTGAACAACGACGTCCAGGATATCCTGCAGACCTGCCTGAAAGAGGTCGATGATATCCTTAAATCCCGCATGGACCTGCTGGATCATTTCGCGCAGGAGCTGCTCAAGAAAGAAGAGCTGGAATTCGACGAGATCAAGGCGATCTTCGACGGGTTCGGGCTTGAGCCGGCCTCAAAAAGCATGCGCAAAACCTGAATTCATTCCTGATGCGATGCCGACGCCATCTTATCCCTGCTGTTGTTTTGACCGTCGCGGTCTTGGCCGCGGGGTGCTTTAACACCTCCTCCGCCCCCCTATCGCTTAACGAAGCGCACCAAAAATTCAAGAATGTTTTGAAAGAAGAATACGATCTGGATGTGATCCTCTCCCCGCTACAGGACACGCTCTGGATCTACCTGCCGACGGATAAAGAATTGTTCAAGCTGGCGGCCAAACAAAACGGCGCCCAGGCGTCGAGTCAGGCCGTACACGCGCCGGAGATCCTTTTTCTCGACGGAAATTTCGGGCAGGGCCGGCTGGAGGTGCAATATGATATCGCTGAGCAAAAAAAATACGCCAAGGACCCGGGTTATGCCTCGAGTTACACCGAAGAATTTCAGCGGGCCCAGCGTGCGCTCTTGTCCGCGCTGCCGCGAGTGTATGCCGCGGTGGAACAGGTGCCGGGTCAGCGCGAATTTATGAACGGGGAACGGGCGCAGCGCCGCAAGCGGTTCATTGAGTCCTATCTGAAGACGGATAAGGCCCCGACCTTTATCGTGATCGTGATCGCGGACATCGTTAACGGCATCGAGTCCAAACTCATGGCGCACATGCGCGATTTGCGCCAGGGCACGACTGATCAATTTTTTATGGAAGAATACACCAAACGGCTGGTTTATGCCGATCCGAGGGGAGGGATGGAGATCATCGGCGACCGGACCGGAGAACATTTGGATATGCATGAAGTTACTCTGCCGGAATTCCTGATCGAACAGATATTATACCGCATCAAATTCAAATATCAGCGCAGTGATTTCCCGCCAAGTGAAGATACGGAAGAGGAAATTTTGAAGATCGTCAATGATACCGTGCGGGCTTACGGGTTTGAAGACTACACCCAGATCAAGCTCACCAACCTCCACACCGACAAGTCCTATCTCTACGATAAATAAAAATAGGGACAGACGTTATTTTTATCTCAAAAAAATAAATTCTATCTCCATGACAAATAATGGGATCCAACCACAACACCGGGGCTTAAGACCCGGTGTTGGTTATAACCTTGCGGCCTTTGATTTTAAGGCGGTTCTGTTCGAAAAGGGCCACGGCCTTAGGGTATAGCCGGTGCTCGAGCTGGTGGATGCGGGATTCGAGGGATTTTAAGGTGTCTTTATCTTTGACCTTGAGCGGCTCCTGCAGAATGATCGGGCCGTGATCCATCTTCTCATCCACAAAATGGACCGTGACCCCCGTCACCTTAACCCCGTGAGTCAGGGCGTCTTTGACGGCGGTCGTGCCCCGAAAGGACGGCAGCAGGGCCGGATGAATATTCATAACCCGGCGGCGGAATTCTTTGACGAAAAAAGGCGTCAGCATGCGCATATAACCGGCCAAGACGACAAAATCGACCTTCTCCTGCTTGAGGTGGATGATCATATCCCGGTCGACACTCTGGCGGTTGGTGTAATTCTTGGGATCAAAGACCATGGTCTTGATCCCGGCGCTGCGGGCGCGGTTAAGACCGTAGGCCTTCTGGTTATTGCTGATCACCAGGGCCAATTCCGATTTAATCGCGCCGCGGCGGCGGGCATCGATCAGGGCCTGAAGATTGGAACCGTTTCCGGAAATAAGAACCGCAAATTTCATTATGTCGTCCTTGGGCATGTAACCTAAAAATTATAAACCATGACGGCCGGTGGCCGCAAGTCCCTGGCCGTTTTTATATCTGATCAGCCCCGCAAATCCGGTCAGGGTGAAAAGCCCGCCCACGCCGACCAGGATCCAGACCCGGGCAATGAATTCCGAGAGGAAAGCGCTGACCAGCATGGCGACAAGAAAGGCCAGATGCATCACGATCTCCATCGCGCTGAAGACCTTGCCGCGCATATTCTCGTCGCTGACAAGATGGACAATCGTGTTGGAGGCGATAAAGATCGGGCCGACGATCAATCCCATGCTGGCGGACAAGGCCGCCGCCACCAAGATATTCGTGTAGTGATGAACGATCAGGGCGAACAGCGACATCAGGGCGCCGCCGCCGATCAGGCAAACGAAAATCGTCTTATACCAGGGGAATCCCTTCCCCCAGCGTCCGTACCCCAGGGCGCCGAGAAACAAACCCAGGCCGAGGCACACCGCAAGGATACTGAGATCATGAGTAATGCTTTGAAACTGTTCCTGGATAAAAACAATAATCACGACATAAACCGCCCCGGCGGCCGCCAAGAGAATAAAAAACATGTTCATGACAAAACGGATGTCCGGCTGGCGGACCAGATAATGCCATCCCTCTTTCATTTCTGCGATAAGGGATTTCTCGAGATTGATAATCTCGCGGCCGCGCTCCAGAAACCGTTCGCCGTTGATCTTCAGACGAAAATCATGCGCTATCGAAATGATCAGCAGTCCCGAGGCAAAAAAAGTGACCGCATCGGCGATAAAACCGCCGCGCGCGCCGAGATTCTCGACGATCACCCCGCCCAGCGCCACACCGAGGACAAAGGCGATCATGCCGGTTGTGGTAATCAAAGAATTGGCCATTAGCAAGTTTTCCTGAGTCACCAAATCGGGAATAATCGACATCTTGGCCGGGATGTAAAACCGGCTGCAGCAAAAAATCAGGAAGACAACGATATAAATCGGGATCATGGATTCGCGATAAATGAAAAGGAACGGGATGCTCAAGACCAAAAGCCCGCGCAGGATATCACAGAAAAAAAGCGTCCGCCGCCGGTCCCATCGGTCGATAAAGGCGCCGGCGATCGGACCGACGATAAAGACCGGGATGATGGTGAAAGATAACAATTTGGCCAGCCCCATCGTCGAACCGGGTGCGCGCTCAGCGATCAAGCCGACCAGCGCCATTTGATTGATGCGGTCGCCGAACTGCGAGATCAGCTGAGCCCACCACAAACGCATGAACTGACGGTTTTTGGCATCAAATAAAAAATGAACCATGATAAAAAATGCGTGCCCTTTAACCTGCCCGCCGAAAAGGTAATTGTCACCTTTTGATTATTATAGTGCAGGCCCTGCCGTCCCGCCGCTAAAAATTTGATTGTTTTTATCCTGTCTGACAACCATTAAGGCAGCTCTAGCTCTCGTTTCAAAGACTCGGCCTGCTGCCGGGCCTGCAGGGCTTTTGCCTCCACGCCGGTGTCCAGATATAACTTCTCCAGCTTTTGCCAGGCCATATAGTCAATCCACTCTGGGCTGCCTCGGCCTAAAAGTCTTTCAAGGTGTTCAATCGCCCGCCCCGTTTCCCCCTGCGCCGCCTCCAGCGAGGCCAAATTGAACAAGGCCGCCTTAAATCCCGGGTTGATCTCGGAGGCCTTTTCAAAACATTCCCGCGCCAAAGCGGTGTTGCCCACTTGTGAGTAGATGACCCCCAGGCTGTAATGAATGCGGGCATCCCGCGGATTTTTCTCGCAAGCCCGACTCAGCCGGCGCAATAAAATCTGGCGGGTCAAACGCCGGTTGGTCTCCAGCGTCTCGGCATAAAGACCGGCATCTTCGACCTTATCGTATTCGGCCAATCCCTGCCAATATTGGCCCTGATCACACAGGACCTTCCCCAACCCGATTCGTGCTTTCACATCAAGGCGATCAATCAGCAAGGCCTGCCGGAAAAGGCGTTCGGCCTCTTGTAAGCGCCCGGCATGGGCGTACCGGACCGCCAGGGATGTGAGAATCCGGCTATTATACGGATTATACCGGAGGGTGCGTTCGAACATGACGGTCTCATTATGGGAATGTATGCTCATCTGAACCGTAAATAGAAGAAGAAAAGCATACAATCCGACAATGGCCCAGCGCAGGACAAAGGGAGACACCGGCCGGCCGGGCCAAGCCAGAATCTTACTACACAATCTCTGTCCGGCCAAGACCGCCAGGCCAGCCATGCCCGCCATCGGCAGGTAGAGAAAATGTTCCGCGGTCGAGATCATGCCCGGTTGCACGCCGACCGCAAAAGGGATCTGGCAGACCGGGATCAATTCGATAAACGGCCACAGCAAGAAAAACTTGAAATAGGACGGAATGGATCGTCGATAACGATAAACGAAAAACAAAACAACCGCAAAAACAATGACCGTCAAGATAAGCTCGAGTTGACGAAATGATATAAATAAGATCCGCGCCCGGTCAAAATGGCCGTCCAGGGGCCAGATCAACAAGCGCAAATAGGTCAGCAGGCCGCGCAAGAAAGTCAAAAAACCCAAGACGGCCTCGGGAACGGAACGCCAGAGAAAGACATTGGTGATGCCCAGCCAGCGGCGGATCAAGACATACAGGCCAGCGACGACAAAGAAAGGGATCACCGAACGCAGGCGTGACATCGTTTCGCGGCGGGAAAAAATCGCGCCGGATGGTATGATCATTCTGTAAGCCACCAGGACTAGCGGAAAAATCCCGGCCGATTCCTTGCACATCAATCCGCAGCCGAACATCAGCAGCGACAGAACGCAATCACGCCGGGTCGCGCGGCAGAAAAAATAGAAAGACAAAAAAACAAAAAACGCCGCCATCAGGATAGCGCGTCCCGGGATGTTCGTGACCGCCTCCCATTGAACGGGATGGACGGCAAAAAGCAGAGCCCCCAAGAAACTCAACGTTTCCTGCTGCAGGATACGCCTCAACAAGGCAAAAAGGATCAAGGCTGAGGCGGTATGAATCAGGATATTGATAAGATAATAAAACGGCGCCTTCAGGCCGAAGGCCTGATATTCCAAAAGATGGGAAAAGGTGACCAGCGGCCGGTAATAACTTTGCCGGCCGAAAAAAGAGGATGTAAAAATATGCCCGACACGGGAAAAAGAGCGTATGTCCGGATTGGTGATGATGATCTTTTCGTCATCCAGAGTCTTGAAAGCACCCTGGATCGCGAAAGAATAGGCGCTGATAGTAATCGCGATGATCAGGAGGACAAAAACAGACGTTTTTGATGAAGGAAAGATTTTCATGAAAGGCATGACGGACGACTCGTCCTCTGTCATCCTCTCGAAACATTGTGGTGAATATTTTAGGAACGCCCAAAGACGCCCATTCAGCTTGAATGGGCAATAAATATTAAGCCGACGAGAGGATTCGAACCCCCGACCCGCGCATTACGAATGCGCTGCTCTGGCCAGCTGAGCTACGTCGGCATATTTAATTCTTAATATCCGATAATGGACACCTTGATACAAGGAAAATGAATAAATGCCCGTGCTGTAATTCAATTGTGATATTTTACCTGAAACGGGCCGCTTGCGCAACAGGCTAAAAATCTTCCCTCACAACCCTGCGGAATTAGCGGCTGAAGTCATAGAGGTAAAGATCGACCCCAGGACGCCGAGTGACATTGACAGGTTTCCCGGACCGGTCGGCCAAGGACAGGATAAATTGCTTCAGTACGGGTTGAAAATGGGCCAGCAGGATCCATGTCCGGGGATTTGTGCCGAATGCGTGCGGCTGGTCTGCTTTCAATTTGACCACCTCGCCGTATCGCCTGGCCAAAACCACCAGGCGCGGATGCGAAAAATCATGCCAGACAAATTGGCGCAAGATATACGGCCGGCCTTCTTCGTGGGCAACGGTGTCCGACAGCTTTCCCACCGGGGCGATCTCGGCCTGCAGGGGATCATATTTGATGTAATAACCGTAAAGGTATTTGGCAGAATGATTGAGATACAAAACATCACCGGGGCGCATCTGTCGGTTGAGATGCCGGATGGCCGAACGGTATTGTCCGTGATCATACGGTTTAAAGAGAAATCGAGTGCCGCCACGTACCACACCCGCGGTTAGCATCACAGCCAAAAAAATACCCGCTATCCGCCACACCTTGCTCGGGGTTCGCCACAACAGATCAAGTCCGGCGCCGACAAGGACAAAAACAAAAGGGGCTGCGAATAAAAGAAACCGGTGCCCAAAAGGGTAAACATGGAACAAGGCCCCTGCGAGGGCCAGCACCGACGGAAAACTCAGCACAAAAAGGGGTTCCCTTCTGTTCCGAAAAAATGCCGCGCTGCCGACCGCCAACAAGGCCCCAGCCGCCCACCCCGGCCCCAGGCCTAAGAAACCGACAACAAAATCCCAAATAGTCTGGCCGGACCAAACGACCGTCCCCCAGGTGAACCCTGGGGCGGGCGGGAAAAACTGCCTTGCGGTCGCGCCCTTGGACAAAGTCGGATTGAACAACATGATACGTAAAGCTCCGCCGTGAAAACATCCGAGGCATATCAGCCAAAAGACATAAATGCTTGCAAGGGTCGTCCCCCTCCTCCCGTTCCGCATCCGCAGGCAACGAACAATCTGGACCAAAGCAATGCCGGCTAGGACAAAGACAGCGTTATATGAAAAAAACAGGGCCAGCATGCCCGCCAGGCACCAGGACAAAAAAAAGCGGGTGCGGGAGATCTCCTCCCCCCAAAGGACATACACCGCATAAAGGCCGAGGCCTACGGCCAAATCCGTTGAATATTGTTTCACTTCGGTCGAATAAAGGATCAAGGCCCAGCTGAAAGAAAACAATATCACGGCCAAAAAACGACCGGGGAGCTCAAGCCATTTCTTCGTCAGGACACAAAACAGCCACAACGCCCCCATCCCGCAGATAAGCGGAAAAAGGCGCAGGGCGTATTCATGATTGTTCCAGGCCAAAATAATCAACCGTTCGACCAAGGCAAAACCCATTGGGACGACTGGCATGTCCAGAGCCAAAACCTTCGTGGCGGCGATATCCCCCAGCGAACGTAGCGAAATATCCAACGCCAGCCAGGCCTCATCCAGCCAAAAAGAACGGTTCTCCAGGTATAGTTTGAGACGCAACAGCGCGCCGGCAATCAAGATACCGGGCAGCAAAAGGCGGGGCAGCAGCTTCAAAAATTTTTTCATTTTTATAGACGAGGGCGGGTCAATACAGACAGGAAAGAGTGGTGCCGAGGAACGGAATCGAACCGCCGACGCAAGGATTTTCAGTCCTTCGCTCTACCAACTGAGCTACCTCGGCACGATGGAAAACGGTATTTTAAAGAACAAAACCCAAAAAGTCAATAGCTCCGGCAAATCAGGCCGCCGCGTGCGCACGGCCCCAAGAAGGTCAATAATCGCCCGGGCTTTCATCCCCCAAATACTTGTCGATCTTGATATAAACCTCCTGGGCGGTCTTGATACTGGGGAAAAAGGACCGCCGGGCCTTGACGCTGAGTTTCACGGCTGAGGAACTCATGCCGACGATCGTGATCGTTACCTTACAGCCGGCGATCTTGGAAATAATCACGCCCCCGGACTGATTTTTCTCCAGGATCACACCCATGA
>CAZBSU010000096.1:0-7571 GCA_964494745.1 uncultured Planctomycetales bacterium
CATCCCGCATAAACAGGAAATGGCCGCCCAAATGTGGAAATCCTTTAAACCCTGGTTTGTCATGGCCCCGGGTTTGCTGCTCATCATCGGGCTGCCGCAGAAGGCCCTGATTATCGCTTTATTACTGCTTTCGATCTTTGCGGTCAAGGAATTCGCCCTGGCCACGGGGTTATACAAGGATTGGGGATTTATCGCCGTGATCTACTTAGGGCTGGGCCTGCTTTATTTTTCCATCTGGGTCTCGTGGTACGGCTTGTTCGTCGCCATGCCGGTTTATATTATCTCGGTCGTGTTCATGATCCCTATCTTCCGCAACGAATACAAAAATATGATCCAAAAAGTGGCCTTGAGCACGATCGCGGTCATTTATCTGGGCTGGTTCCCGGCCCATTTGGGATTCTTGGGCGAACACCCCGAGCGCTATGCCTATCTGCTATTTATCATCATCGGCACGGAATTGAATGACGCGGCGGCCTACACCTTCGGAAAATTCTTCGGCAAGCATTTGTTGATATCGAACATCAGCCCGAAAAAGACGGTCGAAGGCACGGCCGGCGCCCTTTTGGCCACGTCGGCCTATGTGTTTTTTGCCAGCCAATGGCTGCCGGGATTCCACTTCATTCCCTTGGCCTTAAGCGTTGTTATTATCTGGATCGGAGGGACCTTGGGCGATCTGGTCATCAGTTTTGTCAAACGCGACATCGGGGTCAAGGATATGGGCACCCTGATCCCCGGCCACGGCGGTCTCCTGGACAGGGTGGACAGCCTGCTGTTTGTCTCGCCCCTGTATTTCCATATGGTGACGTATTACGTCACATTTCCGGAGGGCTTGTCGTGAGAGAATGGCAATACGAGCCTTCTCAAAATCTTTCCCGAAGCATCCCGGAAAAACTCACGGTCTTCCCGCGCGAAAGGGACATGACCCAATCCATCCTGCGCGGCTTCTGGAGCCTGTGCCTGCGCCTTTGTCTCAGGATGTATTTCCGGCTAAAGATCATTGGCCGCGAAAACCTGCCGCGGGACCAGGGTTTTGTTATCGTCTCCAACCATTCCAGCCATCTTGACGCGCTGTGTCTTCTGTCGGCCCTGCCGCTGCGCTCGGTCAACCGGACGTTCGCGGTGGCGGCCAAGGATTATTTCTTCCGTTCTTTTTTTAAAAGCCTTTTTTCCGTGATCACTGTCAACGCCCTGCCGTTCGACCGCGAAAAACAACAGCGCCAGAGCCTGGAATTGTGCGCGGATGTCCTGAACGCGGCGGATCAGGGCCTGGTGATGTTTCCCGAAGGGTCCCGGTCCTTAAACGGCGAAATCCAGCCTTTTAAACCGGGGATCGGGCTTCTGGTGACCGGGACCAACCGTCTGGTCGTCCCGGCTTATATTCAGGGGGCTTTTGAGGCCTGGGCCAAGGGCAACACCCTGCCCAAACCCAAAAAGGTCACGGTCACGATCGGCCGGCCGCTGGAATTTCATGATCTGGAAAGAAACAAGGAAAATTACCGTTTGGTTACCCGGCAAGTTGAGGTCGCGGTAAAAGATTTAAAAGAAAGGGGCGGGCAACATGGTTAAACAAATCCAATATGCCTTGGCACGGGCCTTCATGAAAACGGTCGGCCAATTAAGCGACGGCATCCGATTATGTTATCAGGAAGGGCTGACCTCCGGCAAAATGCTGGATTATATCTACCAAAACCGCCCTGCCGGAAAATGCCTCATCGGCCGGCTCCTCGACCAGCGGTTCTTAAGCGATCCCGGATGGGAGGCCGTTCGCATCCGGCGCCGCCATCTGGAGCAGCTGATCATTAAGGCGATCAATGAATTGAAAAGCCAAAACCGGGCCGTCTCCCTGCTGGACATTGCCTCAGGACCCGGGGCCTATGTGCTGTCCGTTATCAGCCAGGTGGGCGAAGAAGGGCTGTCAGCCCGCTGCCGCGACTTCGAGCAGCGCTGGGTCGCGGAAGGCCAGGCGTCCGCCGATAAAATGGGGCTCAAGAATGTCACATTTGAGCATGGGGATGCCTTTAACCGCGATGAGGTCATGAACCTGCAACCCCGGCCCAACCTGGCGATCGCCTCGGGTTTTTATGACTGGTTTAACGAAGACGACAAGGTGCAGCAATCCATCGACATTGTTTTCGCGGCGATTGAGAACGGGGGATACTTTGTCTTGTCGAACCAGTGCGCGCACCCCAAGCTGGAATTCACCGAACAGGTCTTCACGGACTTCAACAAACAACCCCTGCGCATGACCATGCGGTCTAAGGAAAAAATCCACGCGATGCTTCAAAACGCCGGGTTTGAAATAGAGGAAACCTTGGCCGATGAGAACAATTATTATTCCGTCACCAAGGCCAGAAAACCATAAGGGCAACCGGAAAGGGAAAGGCATGGGCCTCTATCAGACGAAATTCTGGTTTCGCAATACCTTCGCGGGCTGGACAAAATATCTCGTCAAGATCGACCCCGATCTCTTGAGCTATCTGGCAGTGGCCGTCTCGGCGGGAACCGGGGTTTGCTTGTTTTATTTTCCCCACAACGCCAATTTGCTTATCGCGGCCTTTGTCCTGATCCTTTTGCGTATGACCTTAAATACCTTCGATGGGATGATCGCGATCGCCCAAAACAAAAAGACCATGCTGGGCGAGATCGTGAACGCCCTGCCGGACCGGTTTTCCGACGTCCTGGTGCTTCTGGGTCTGGTGTTATGTCCCGCGACCCACACCGTGTTGGGGATTATCGCGATTGCCGCGGTTTTACTGATCAGTTACACCGGGATGCTGGGGAAGGCCTTGGGAGTCAGCTGGCAGCATCAGGGCCCGGCGGGCAAGGTGGACCGGCTGGTGGCCCTGTTGGTCGCCATCCTGGCTCAATACCTGATTTATCTCAAGATCATCCCGGTCTCTGGGCAGGCCAGCCAAGGCGCAGCGGCGATCAATGCCTTGTTCGTTTGGTATATCATCGCGGCGCCTGTCACAATCATCAAACGCCTGAATGGAATGATCCGCGAAATTCAGGATAAAGAACGCGGGCCTGTCCCGGTCAAAGGGGTGGTGGTCTATGATTCTTGGTCCGGGAATACGGAAAAGGTTGCCCGCGTCATTGCCGAACATCTCGGTTTTGATTCTTTCCCGGTTAAGCAGGCGCCGACGGACCTGAACGGCTACGATTTCCTGGTCCTGGGGAGTCTCAATATCCGCGCCAAAACGACCCCGGCGATAAAAGATTTCATCGAACGCGTTCAGCCGCCGCCCCGGTGCGCTATATTCACGACTTTTGGCATGCCGGTTTGGGGGCCGATCTCATCGATGATGCTCTTTCGCGAGACCACAAGGCTTCTGCGGGATAAGGGCTGTATCTGCCGGGCCAAATTCATGTGCCCCGGGTTTCATGTTAAATTCAAGACCTATCCCCGGCGGCCCAATCAAAATGACCTGAAGGCCGCCAAGGCCTTTGCGCGAAAAATGAAATAAAGAATCATAAACGCTTTATATAACCAACCATGGTTAAAGAGGTTACGTAGAAACTTCCCCGCGGGGAAGTTTCTACATAAGTTGCTGTGGGGCTTAGGATAACATAAACCGTTTATTATATTCTTAACACGGGAAAGGAGAAGTGAAATGGGTTCGGATGTGATTGACTACAAAATCGTGGGTGATGATATGCAGCTTGTCGAGATTGAGCTAGACCCTCAGGAAGGGGTCCGGGCCGAGGCCGGCGCCATGATGTACATGGAAAACGGCATTGAGATGCAGACGTCGACCGGCGGCGGGATGTTCAAAGGATTCAAGCGCATGTTGACCGGCGAAAGCTTTTTTATCACGACCTATTTGTTCAACGGAAAAGGCAAAGGCCATGTGGCCTTCGGCGCGCCCTATCCCGGGAAGATCATCCCATTGGAGCTTGATAAAGTCGGCGGCAGTTTTCTGTGTCAAAAAGACGCTTTTTTATGCGCGGCCAAAGGCATCGAGATCGAGGTCGCCTTTACCAAAAGATTCGGCGCCGGATTGTTCGGCGGCGAGGGATTCATCCTGCAAAAATTGACCGGCGACGGTATGGCCTTCGTTCATGCCGGGGGCACGATCGTCAAAAAGGAGCTCCAGGCCGGCGAAACGCTGAAGGTTGATACCGGTTGTTTAGTCGCCTTTTCTCCCAGCGTGAATTACGATATCCAATTCGTGAGCGGTTTCAGGAATGCCTTGTTCGGAGGAGAAGGCCTGTTTTTCGCGCGGCTGACCGGCCCCGGGCTGGTGTATCTGCAGAGTCTGCCGTTCTCCCGTCTGGCCGACCGGGTCTTTGCCGCGGCCAGGTTTAAACAGGTCGGCGAGCAGAAGGGCGTTGGCGGCCTCGGCGGGGGCCTCCTGGGCGGCTTGCTACAGGGAGATCGATAGAAGGTAAAAACGCCCTTAAAGGAGCGGGAAAGGGGAAAGGTCACTGTGAAGGGACAGATTAATGGAGAGGAAGGATTGGATAAAAACGTTTTCGCTTTTTTGTTTGCCGCGATAATTATTTTTTCCGGTCTTACCCAGAGTCACGCCGCTCTTGAGATCAACCGGACCCGGCCTGATCAAGACCGCTACTGTTTCGATTTCACAGATACCCTGGCTCAAAGCACAATCCGCGAAATCGATAATCAGGGCCGGGGAGTTAAAAAAGCCTTTGATGTTGATTTCTTGGTCATCATGATCCCTTCGCTGGGTGAAAATGACATTGGCGGTTACACGGCCGATCTTTTTACAAAATGGGAGATCGGCAAAGACACCAAGGGCAAAAAGGGGTTGCTGATTCTCATCGCCTTGAAAGAACAGAAGATTAAGATCGAGGTCGGCTATGATCTGGAGGGGATTTATACGGATCTTTATGTCTCCGGGATCGAGCGGGATATCCTGAAGGAATTTCTTGAGCAAGGGGTGTGGGGCCAGGGATTTCTGGCGACCATCGAAAATTTTGTGTTCAGGCTTTATAACAATGATTTGGTTGAGGAGGTCAACAACATTTCCGCTCCGGAAAAAGACGTCGAATTTTATTCCGGCGGGGCCGGCAGCCAGAATATATTTGATTTCGGAGCGGCCGTGAACCGGCCCCTCCCGGATGATTATGACGAGATCAAGAAGTATTTCACCGCTCAGCCGACCCCCCAAGCCGCTTTCCAACGCTATATGGAATTGTCATCTCAGGGCATCCGTCACAATAATGACTTAACCTTATTCACGCCGTTGTCGAATGAATTCTGGGCGAACTGGCATCATACCACCGGTCAGGCTAAAGCTGAGGCGCGGGAACTTTCCGGCCGGCCGTATTTCATCCGCCATAACAATGATCATGCCGTGGTCTTTTTTCCGGACGGCCAGAAGCATGATCAACGGAAGATGCAGTTGTATTATCTCGAACATTCCGAAGACGGCTGGCAGATGGATATCAATACCATGACACGCACCCTAAGATGCGCCGGACCCAACTGGTGGATGATGACCGATTCCCTGCATCCCTACACCGAGATCATCATGCAAGAGTATAATATCGGCGGCAAAGGATTTTTATCCTCCTGGGACTCTTCAAAAGGCTTCGCGCATATTTACCGTATCGCGCCGCGGCCCGAAGATGAGGGAAAGCCGGGAATCAGTGTCGGCGTCTGGGGGGGGTATGAGGACCGGTCAACATTAAAAAAATACGATAAGATTATCGCCGTGGACGGGGTGCGGGTGCGGGACGGCTGGCATCTGGACAGCCTCCTGGAGGAGGTCGATGCCGGCAAACCGTATATCCTGACCGTTTTAAGAGAGGGCCGGAAGATCGAAGTCCGTGAGACATTCGGCCCGAATAAGGACGGATATGGACGTTTTCGCCGGTGCCTAAAAACGCCGCGGCCATGGATCGGGGTTTATCTTATCCAGACACTGGATAAGGAATGGCGCCACACCTTAAAACTGCGAGATCAGGGCATGTTCCGTTATTCCAGCTTGTGTTATGTCCTGGATGTTTATCCCGGAAGCCCGGCAGACCGGGCCGGATTGAAGCCGGGTGATTTTGTTCTTCATTACGGTGTCCCGGACGATAACGGCGAGATCATGCCGTGTGATGTCGTCGATCATTTAAATGGGCTTAAGCCCGGAGAAAGCCTTGACCTGACGGTGCTGCGCGACATGAAAGACGTGATCGAAATAAGCATCACGCCCGAAGAAACGAATCACCGCGGTTATTTTTAAAATACATTATGGAACGGGGGAGGTCTTGGGGATGAAAAAGATGCTCACACAGCTCGGGACGGTCTTTCTTAATCGGCAGTTTAGTTTATCTGGTCATCTGCCTTTTCCATTATTCTCCCGAAAAAGTACGAGAACAGGGCGTGGCTCATACTGGAGAAGTTATCCGAGAATATGAACAGGCCCATGGCTTAGGTTCTGACGGCACGCGCCGTAAATCTTTGATACTCGTTGTGCAACTCGACAACGGAGAAGAGATAAAAGTGACGGTCAACTCCCTTCAAAAATTCTCTCTAGGGGAAGAGATCCCGCTTTACGAACATAAAGGGGCCTGGTTTATCGATAAATACGGGAATATGGACAAACCCAGTCCCGTCGGAGGTGTTGTGGTCTTGATCGTGTCTTTGGCGGCGCTGATCTACGCAAAATCTTTGTAGGGCTAACGAATAGGAGTCGTCATGGATGCTTTTATGCAAGCGGCCAACGCGGAAGCGGAAAAAGGCTTATCCCAGGGCGGGATTCCCATAGGATCGGTGATCGTCCATCAGGGCGAGATCATCGCGCGCGGGCATAACCGCCGGGTTCAGGACGGCAGCGTCATCTTGCACGGCGAGATGTGCGCGTTGGAAAACGCCGGACGCCGGACTGCCCGGGTTTACCGCGAATGCGTCTTATACACGACCCTTTCCCCGTGCCCGATGTGCGCGGGCGCGATCCGGCTTTACGGGATCCCCAAGGTCGTGATCGGGAAAAACAAGACATACATGGGAGATGAGGACATCTTGCGGGCTCACGGGGTCGAATTGGACGTCTTCCAGGACTCCGTCCGCGTTAAAATGATGAACGATTTTATCACAGCCTATCCAGAATTATGGAACGAAGATATCGGAGAGGAATGATGAGTGGGACGGCAAACTTGCTTCGTATTTCTCTAAGGGACATAATGGCATGAAAAAGGCTTCCATTGCTCGAACTCCGGCAATGCCGATGAAAATCAATAAAAGAATCGGCTTTCGTATTGTCATTATATGTTTCTTTGTTAATTTATTTTTAATGGCTTCGGCCAAATCGCAAATGATCCCAAAGGTCCCCTTGCCGGGATACCCCTTAGCTATAAAAATAGAACCGGATAAAGGATTCTATCGCCCGGGGGAAATAATTAAACTGGGGATCACGTTCATAAATCGAACCGATGATCCGATCGGCTTTTTTGTTAAAAAGGGCTGCAATTTTTCTCTTTCGGCTAATGATTCAGAGGGCCACGAGTTGCGTTATATCCGCTTTTCAAATGAAGAGGATAACGATTCGTTGCCCGCGGCCGATAAGTATGTCTTGCTGGGCCCCAAGGGAGAGTGGACAACGCGAACCATATAT
>CAZBSU010000097.1:0-4992 GCA_964494745.1 uncultured Planctomycetales bacterium
AAAGCGGACATTTCATTAGTAAATCAAAGCGGACACATCACTATTTAACAACACATCCGTACGAGGTTAATTGACAGGACAAAATCACTGTGTTAAGATGCGGCTGTTTTTTGATAACCCCAAAGGACGGCCCTTAAAAAGATCTAAAGCGATATTATGGAAAACATGATCAAAAAGCTTCTGCAGGAAATCGGTGAGGATCCCGACCGGGAAGGCCTGCGCGATACCCCGGCGCGTGTGGTCCGGTCGTATGAATTTTTGACACGCGGGTACCGACAAGACATCGCCGAGGTTGTCAATAATGCCATCTTCGAATCCGACAATGATGAGATGGTGATCGTCAAGGATATCGAGATTTATTCTTTGTGCGAGCATCATCTCTTGCCCTTTTTCGGCAAATGTCATGTCGGCTACCTTCCGGCTGGGAAGATCATCGGCATATCCAAGATCGCCCGGATCGTGGATGTCTTTGCCCGCCGGGTCCAAGTCCAGGAAAACCTGACCAAGCAGATCGCCGAGACCCTGATGACCTCGATCGGCGCCAAAGGCGTGGGGGTCGTCATCGAGGCCAAACATCTTTGCATGATGATGCGCGGCGTGCAAAAACAGAATTCCCTCATGAAAACATCCTATATGCTGGGCATGTTTCGCAGCCAGCCTTCCACCCGGGCGGAATTCCTGAGTCTGATCGGTTCCTCATGACACCCCGCGCAACGGATACCGACCTTTATCAACGCCGTTTCCTGCGCCAACTCGTTCAGGAAGTCGTGCCCGGATGTAACATCCTTCGTCATTAACTATGTTCGGATTCCTCGTTTTGTTATTCACCATCGTGCCGGCCGTCGAATTGGCGGTCCTGATCAAGGTGGGCACCTACATCGGTGTCGGTTCGACCCTCTTTCTCATCATCCTGACCGGCGTGCTGGGAGCGGCCTTGGCTCGCCTGCAGGGTTTTGCCGTTTACCTTAATATTCAGACCAGCCTGAACGAGGGCCGTATGCCCACCGAAGAGATGCTGGACGGACTCATGATCCTGATTGGCGGGATCGTCCTTTTGACACCGGGTTTTATCACCGACACCCTGGGTTTTCTCCTGCTTATCCCCTGGACCCGCCGGCTTATCAAGATCTGGCTGCGCCGACACCTTGCCCACATGACGCGGAATGGCGACATCATCGCGCCTTATACCTCCTCGGCTCATCATTTTGATGACATTGAAGACGCGGATTTCCGCTAAAAAGTCATCATTTTCCATTATCCTTTTCTAGAAAAAGTCAAGAATTAATTGTATTTTTTTTGTTTAAACAAAAAAAATTAAGCTGGCTTGCAACTCCTTATTTTTCAGTATATTACAAAACTATACCTTCGGCCGAAAATCTTGCATCCGCACCCTGAGCATGTTAAATTTATTAGAAATTCGAGGAATCAAAATGAAAAAGAGCATTCAATTAACCATCGCCGCTTTCTTTGCCTTTACCAGCGGACATATCGCTTACGCAAAATACCAGTCCCAGCAAATGCGAACGCCCCTTGAGATGACACATCCCGTGCCTGCACGCGTCATCAAACACGGGAAGGCCTCCTGGTATTCGAAGAAAAGTCCCGGGATCCGGCGGCACACGGCCAGCAATGAAATCTTTGATGATAGCGACATGACTTGTGCGATGTGGGATGTCCCGTTCGATCAACTCATCAAAGTCACGAATGTCGCCAACGGACGCTCGGTCATCGTCCGGGTCAATGACCGCGGCCCCCACAAACGTTACGTCCGCAAAGGGCGGGTCATCGATCTGAGCAAGGCCGCCTTTCAATCGATTGCCCCTTTGAAGCGGGGCCTGATCGACATCGAACTCGAGCTCCTTTAGAAAATTCTTTCTCTATCTGCATACCTTTTATATAAGGAGGGAACCAAATGTTCCCTCTTTTTTTATTTTTTACTTGAAAAAAAGAGATGGACTGTTATGATGAAGGCGATTTTAGTCATTTCGATTCAAACATACTTAAAGAGGTAGGGGTTTCAGCATGGCACTCCTTAAGGATCAAATCATTCTCATCACGGGATCGGCCCGTGGTATCGGGAGACAAATAGCCGATTTCCTGGCCAAGGAAGCGGCCACGGTCATTATCTCGGATATCGATGCGGACGCCGCCCGGCAAACCTGCCAGGAAATGACGGGGGCGGGGCTTTCAGCCGACCATATCGCCTGTAATGTGACCGATGCCAAAAGCGTCGAGGATATGGTCAACAAAATTGTTGACAAATATAGTCGCATTGATATATTAATTAACAATGCCGGCGTCACCAAAGACAACCTTCTGCTTCGCATGAGCGAGAAGGAATGGGACGCCGTTATTGATGTTAATCTCAAAGGCGTCTTCAACTGCACCAAAACGGTTTCCAAACCGATGTTGAAGGCCAAAAAAGGCAAGATCATCAATATCGCCTCGATCATTGGCATTATGGGTAACGCCGGTCAATGCAATTATGCCGCCAGCAAGGCCGGTATTATCGGATTTACCAAATCGATCGCCCGCGAACTCGCTTCCCGGGGCATAACAGCCAATGCCGTGGCCCCCGGCTATATCCAAACCGAGATGACGAAAAAGTTGTCGGATAAAGCCCGCGAAGAAATTTTCAAGAATATCCCGCTTGGCCAATTGGGTACACCCCAGGATGTAGCCGGTGTTTGCCGATTTTTGGCCTCGCAGGATGCCGACTATATTACCGGACAAACCATCGTTGTTGATGGCGGAATGGCCATATAACCACGAAGTGGATTAAAAAGGAGGTTTTTACATGGCAGCTGATGAAAAAATCAAATCGATCATCGCCGAACAATTGGGTGTCAAGCCGGAAGAAGTCACCCCTCAGGCTTCCTTCATTGATGATCTGGGTGCCGACTCTTTGGATACGGTTGAACTCATCATGGCCCTCGAAGAAGAATTTGGCGTGGAAATCCCTGACGAAGATGCCGAGAAGATGACCACGGTCGGTGATGCAATCAAATATATCGAAGAAAAAGCAGCCAAGAAATAGCTGCCATTTGTTTTGTAACCTCTTAAAGATTGCCCCGGAATGAACTCGGGGCAATCTTTGTATCCGCGGCATATTCGCCAAATGAATCAAAACTTCTCATGAAAAAAAGACGCGTTGTTATCACTGGACTCGGGGTGATTTCCCCGGTCGGCAATGGGGCAGAAAACTTTTGGGAATCTCTCAAGAAAGGCCGAAGCGGTATCCGGCCGATCACCTGGTTCCCGGCCGAACAATTCGACAGCCGCATTGCGGGCAATGTGATCGATTTTAATCCGCTCGATCACTTCAACAGCAAGGAGGCCCGCCATATTGACCCGTTCGTTCAATATGCCATCGTGGCCACCCGTGAGGCCATTCGTTCGGCCCAGCTCGATTTAGGAAAAATCGACCTGGACCGCATGGGTGTTTTGATCGGCTCCGGGATCGGCAGTCTGCAGGCCCTTGAGAAAGAACACGCCAAATACCTTGAACGCGGCCCCCAAAGAATCAGCCCCTTTTTTATTCCCAAGATGATCATCAATGAGGCATCCGGTCAGGTTTCGATCGAGACCGGGGCCCGCGGCCTAGCGACCTGTGTCGTCACGGCCTGCGCCCCCGGGACCAATGCGATCGGCGATGCCTTCCGTTTCATCCAGTTCGACGATGCGGATATTATCGCCGCCGGAGGGACCGAAAGCGCCAACACGCCCTTGGGCGTCGGTGGTTTTTGCGCTTGGAAGGCCCTGTCATGCCGCAATGACGAACCGCAAAAGGCCTCCCGGCCGTTCGACCTGAACCGGGACGGCTTTATTATGAGTGAAGGGGCGGGGATCGTCATTCTCGAAAGCCTCGAACACGCCCGGGCAAGAAAGGCCCCCATCCTGGCCGAACTCGTTGGCTACGGCCGGACATCAGATGCTTATCATGTCACCGCCCCGGAACCATCCGGACGAGGGGCGGCCCACGCCATGGAATTGGCCATCAAGAATGCCGGCATGACACCGGAAAATATCGACTACATCAATGCCCATGGAACTTCGACCAAATTAAACGATAAGACCGAGACGCTCGCCATCAAAACCGTTTTCAAAAATACGGCCAAACAGGTCCCGGTCAGTTCCACAAAATCCATGACCGGTCATCTCCTCGGCGCCGCGGGGGGAATCGAGTTCGCGGCCTGCACGCTTGCCCTTCGGGATAACATTGTCCCCCCGACCATCAACTATGAGACACCTGATCCCGAATGTGATTTGGACTACGTTCCCAATCAAGCCCGCCAGGCAAAACTGAAGGCGGTTATGACCAACTCGCTCGGTTTCGGTGGCCATAACGCGAGCTTGATCTTAAAAAAATTTGAAGAATAATACCTGCCGGCCTCTGAATACCTGTTGCCTTTTGCATAAAGCCGTCGTTTGCTAATGGCACGATCGTTAAATTCATCCACAGAGGATATCATCATGAAAAATTACAAGATAGCCGTCATCCCAGGAGACGGGACCGGACCCGAAGTCGTCACCGAAGGCCTGAAATCTTTGGCGGCCGCTGCCGAAAAGTTCAATTTTAAATACGAAACAGTTGCCTATGACTTTGGCGGAGACCGTTACTTACGTACCCAAGAAGTGCTACCGGAATCTGCCGTAGCCGAATTGAAGGGCTTTGATGCGATCTATCTCGGCGCCATAGGCCATCCGGATGTCAAACCGGGTATCCTGGAGAAGGGTATCCTGCTTAAACTGCGTTTCGATCTGGACCAGTACATCAATCTGCGGCCGGTCCAGCTCTATGATGAACGCTTTTGCCCGGTCAAAAATAAGACCTGTGCTGACGTCAATTTTACGGTCGTGCGCGAGAATTCGGAAGGCCTCTATAAAGGTCTTGGCGAGTTCCGCGACAAAGGCACCCCTAACGAAGTGGCTATTCAGACGTCCTATAATACCCGCAAGGGTGTCGAGCGCTGCATCCGCTACGCCTTCGAT
>CAZBSU010000097.1:5002-7524 GCA_964494745.1 uncultured Planctomycetales bacterium
TTTGATTACACCCGCCAATACGGACGCAAAAAGATGCTGACCCTATGCGGAAAAACCAATGTCCTGACTTACGCCTTTGACCTCTGGGAACGGACGTTTTATGAGGTGGCCAAGGAATACCCGGATGTCAAAACGGATTATGCCCATGTGGATGCCACGACCATGTGGTTTGTCAAAAGTCCGGAATGGTTCGATGTGATCGTGACCGACAATATGTTCGGAGACATCATTACCGATCTAGGAGCCATGATCCAGGGTGGAATGGGCATTGCCGCGGGGGGCAATATCAACCCCCAGGGGGTCTCCATGTTCGAGCCCATCGGGGGGTCGGCGCCGAAATACACCGGGAAGAACATCATCAATCCCCTGGCCGCGATTTGCGCGCTGGCCATGCTGCTCAAACAGATCGGACAAGCCCAGGCCGGCGTTGCCATTGAAACATCGGTCCAAAAGGTGGTCAAAGAGAAAATAAAGGACTTGGCCGCCGGGAAAATGGGTTATTCGACCAGCGAGATCGGAGATCTGGTTGCAAAAAATATTTAACGGGGTGACTCGCATGAAAAAATATAACGTCGCTATTGTCGGAATCCGCGGTGCGGTGGGCCAGGAAATGCTGAAGATCCTCCAAGAACGCCATTTCCCGGTCAATGAGCTGCGCCCGATGTCATCCCGTCCGGAGGAATGCCCTGAGTACGAGCTTCAGGGGCGCAAATTCAAGGCTGTCAAGCTGTCCCATGATGCCTTTGAAGGCATCGATATTTCCTTATCCTCTCCGGGGGCCTCGATCAGCAAGGAATACTCTCCGTCTGCGGTCAAGGCGGGAGCCGTGGTCATTGACAATACCAGCCAGTTCCGCATGGACCCCCATGTCCCGCTGGTGGTGCCGGAGGTCAACCCCGGAGATGTGGAAAAGCACAAGGGGATCATTGCCAATCCGAACTGCTC
This sequence comes from uncultured Planctomycetales bacterium, assembly GCA_964494745.1. Classification (GTDB taxonomy): domain Bacteria; phylum Omnitrophota; class Gorgyraeia; order Zapsychrales; family JANLHA01; genus CAZBSU01. The sequence goes on from CAZBSU010000097.1 coordinate 5,948, forward strand.
TACCATTCAAATGGTCGTGGCGCTTAAACCGCTTCATGACTATGCGAAAATCAAACGGGTTGTGGTTTCGACTTATCAATCCGTTTCCGGGGCCGGGGCCGGGGCCGTTGCCGAATTGCAGAATCAGCTGAAAGGGGACATGAAGCCTAAAAAATTCCCTTATCAGATCGCGCACAACCTGATCCCCCATATCGACATTCCGCAGGATAAACTCTACACCAAAGAAGAGATCAAGATGGTCAACGAGACACAGAAGATCATGGGCGATCCGTCGATCAAGGTCACGGCCACCTGCGTGCGCGTGCCTGTGTTCCGCGCACATTCGGAATCGGTCAATATCGAAACCGAAAAAAAGATCTCCCGCGAAAAGGCCATCGAACTCCTGAGTCAGGCGCCCGGGATCAAGGTCGTGGATGACCTGCCGAACAACGGATATCCGTTACCCTTGGATGCGGAGAACCGGGACGAAACCTTCGTCGGCCGGATCAGGGAGGACGACACGGTTTCCTTCGGTCTGAACCTCTGGATCGTTTCCGATAATCTGCGCAAAGGCGCAGCCCTCAACGCGATTCAAATCGCCGAGACCCTCATCCAAAAGGGTCTTGTCTAACATCCGCTTCAAACGACATGCGAACCGTTAAGATCACGCTCGAATACGACGGGACAGGATTTAACGGTTGGCAAATTCAGGCCAAACCGAACCGGACCGTTCAGGGGGAGATCGAATCCGCCCTGCGACACATCTTCAAAAAAGGAGTCCGCTGCATCGGTTCCGGCCGGACCGACAGCGGGGTGCATGCCTTGGGCCAGGTCGCGCATTTCAAGGTCGCGACCCGCATGAACCCCGAAGAAATCCAAAAAGCGATGAACAGCAACCTGCCGGGAGACATATCCGTACTCAATGTTGCCTTTGCTAAGGAATCATTTCATGCCCAGTTTTCGGCCAAACGCAAGACCTACGGCTATGTGATCCTGAACCGCCCAACGGCCAGTGCGCTCGAACGCAACCGCTGCTGGCATATCCCGCAGAAATTAAACCTCGCCTTGATGCGCCGGGAAGCCCAAGTGCTTGTCGGACGCAAGGATTTCCGCGCCTTCATGGCCAGCGATCCGGCCGGGCGTTCAACAGAAAAAGATACGATTCGCCGCGTTACCCGGCTCACCTTCCGCCGGAAAGGGAATCACGTAATTCTGGAAATCGAAGCCAACGGATTTCTTTACAAAATGGTGCGAAACATCACCGGTACCCTGGTGGACATCGGGCTCAACCGGTTGCCCCGAGGCGCCATGAAGGACCTCCTGCGCCGCAAAAACCGCGTTTTTGCCGGTAAAACCGCACCTCCGCAGGGATTATTTCTGATTAGGGCGGAGTATTAGCCCCACCAACCCATTAAAGCCCTTTTAAGTCCAGCCGCTTAATCAATTGCTCTTATGGTAATCAATGCTAAAAACATATTGACAATTTTTTCATAAATGCTATAATTCACATTCAATTTATTCAAAATCAGCCTGGACATGGTATTATCATGATCAAAACTCAAAAAACAACTATTCCAAAACCAGACCAGATCGAACGC
>CAZBSU010000098.1:0-7494 GCA_964494745.1 uncultured Planctomycetales bacterium
CGGTAAACTGCGCTTCTCTTATGTAGAGAAGGCGGTCAAGGGCATTCTGCTTAAAAAGACCGGGACCCGTCCTTTGCCGTTGGATATAACCGCTCCATCCGCCTTATCCCGGCATATTCAAGCCATTATCGAAGAAGAAAAGCTTTCGGTGCAGGGGGTTTTTGTAACTCTCAGCCGCAAGGAAGCCCCGGTTAACCACAAAAAATTCCCGTCTCTTCCCCATAAAGAACTTCGCGATATTGTTCAGGGCGATATCGAGAAGATCCCTCTGTTTTTTGACCGGGATTTTGATTTCTATTATCAAACCACTGACCTGGATAAACGCGGCAGCGAAGTCACCTTTGCCGCGGCCGACCAGCGGTTGATCAAATGCATTATCGAGGAAACCCATAAAACCGGCGTGAGCCTTCAGGGCATTGATATTTCACTCCTGAATCTCCCGTTATGTTTTCCCGATTTAATTACGAACGGCCGCAAGGCCGTTTTTCTGGTTGTCAATGAGGACTCCACGATCTTGTTTGTTCATAACGGCGACGCTTTCGAGATGTTTTATACGATCAGTGTGGGGACCATGGCCTTGTTCGAAAGCAAGTCGGTGGAAAGCCGGGTCCTTTCATATGAAAATTGGATCAAAGAGCTTAAACGCGTCTTGCGTTCTTACCTTTTGAACAGCAAAGACCAATTGGTCGAGAATATCTGGCTGATCTGGGACAACGCCGGCCGCATGGATCAGCTTGAGACCAGGTTGTCGAAGGAGCTTTCCTTGAAAGTCCGCAACCTGAGCCTGGAACAACTCCCTGTCGTCCACAATGACACGGGTGAGAAAATCAACCCGATCTTTCTGTTGAGCTTGGTACCGCTGATTTGTTTCCTTCGGAAGATCAAGACGCCGTTTTCTTCCGAATATTTTTTGCGCGGGATTCGGGTGGCGAAATTTCTCCATAAGTCGCTTGTGGCCGCGGCGGTCTTGGCCCTGGCGCTGTCGGCTATTTGTATCATGAATTACGCTCAGTACACCGCCCGCAAACAATACCTGCATTGGCAGATTGAGGCCATGGACAAGAAAATTAGTGAACTGGACCGCATGGCCCAGCCTTTACGGGAACAGGAGCGTAAATATCAAAACGTCATGGGGAATTTACTCAAACAGGCGAATTTTGTGCGCAAACTGAACCGCGTGCCGTGGTCCACCGTCTTGGGTTCGGTGGCATCGGAATTACCCGAAAATCTGGCGTTGACGTCATTCAAATTCTTTGAGACCGGGCAGGCGACCTTCGCCGCTAAGACTTTTGAGATGGAAACGATCGCGGAGTTTTTGCGCCGCATCGATGAGTCGGTGGTATTGGAAAAAGGTAAATTCGATTTTTTACGTGAAGATAAGTTCGAAAAACAAAAAATCCTGGATTTCGGCATTCAGGCTCAATTAAAGGCGCGTGAAGATGAAATTGCTGACGATTGAACGTATTCGAAAGATGGCCCTGACGACCTTTGTGATCCTGGGCATTGCGGCCGCCTTGTTCTTGGTTCACATCAAGCTTTCTTTGGACGCGGTTGAACAGGAATTGAGCGACAAGACCAACCGTCGCAACCAGCTCGTCATTGAGATCAATAACATGAAGGACGCGATTGAACGTTATCAAAAAGAGATCGAGGATGTTAGGCCATACCTGTTTGCCGAACGTGACGTCCCGGCGTTTCTGGACAGCATCTCCCAGTTTGCCCAGCAGAACGAGGTCACGGTTATTGATATGAAAACCAGAAAGTTTCAGGAAGTGGTTTTGCCAAAAGACATGGAGGAATCGGTCTCCAGCGTGCAGTCTCGGGTGGCCAAGAAATTTACTCAGGATCCGGAGCCGGAATACAGCGCCGAAGAGATTATGACCTTTGCTGCCATGCCCATTCAGATAAAGATAGAAGGCGCTTTCGAAAACCTGGTTGATTTTCTTTACGCCCTGGAAGGATATGAACAATTGATGACCTTGAGCAATGTCAAGATTGCCGTTACGGATGAATATCCGACTTTGGAATGCGAATTTCTTTTGCGAATTTATAGCATGAAAACCTTACAGGAACTTGAGACCATATGAAATTCAGATCGTTGATAATCTTGCTGGGAGTCATTATCTTGACGGCCGGATGCCGGTTCGATTCAGGAATGCTGATAGAGCCGAATAAGCGGGAGTCTAATACGAACCGCATTGATAATCCGCAATTGGCCAAACTGATCCTGACGCCGAAACGCGAACGATTGCGCGTGGCCCGTGACCCGTTCAAGCCGCTGGTGATGAAATCAGGAAAATCCGTGACCGTGGCGGCGCCAAAGGTTGAAATGAAGGTGCAATATTTAGGCACATTGAAGGTCTCGGATCAAAATAAGGCCTTGTTACGGGTCAACGGGAAAAAGGGCTTTTATGTCACGGGAGATAAAATTCAGGGCTATACGATTAATAATATAGATACCGACCAACTGATCCTCACACAGGATGACCAAAAATTAAAAATTAAAAGGAGTGATGATTAATGAAGAAACGGTACTTGTTTTTGGCGATCGCAGCCTTTGCGCTGCTGATGACGTCCCCGGGCCGGACATACGCGTTGGGGGATTCTCCCAAGGCTTCCGGCGAAACATTCGTTCAACTGGCTGCGGCGAGTCAGGATGACGGCAGCCATCTCGACGTCTTGGACAGACTTAATGAGACTCTTGCGGATTATGAAGAGAAGAAAAAAGATGTCCAGGAGCTGTCTGAGACCTTGCCGCCGGATATGGAGCAGAAGACAAAGACCGTCCAGCCCCCGGCTCCTAAACAGGTTGAAGAGGCGGAGCCGGTGCCGCGGATCGAAAAGCCTCAGGCCAAACCGGTAAAGAAGACGGTGCCCCGCAGGAAACGCCGACCCAAAGAAGAGAGCAAGTTGTTGAAAGGGGTTCATGTCGAGAAAACCTATCGGGAGATCAAAAGTCTGCCTCAGCCGGAGCCTTTCAAACAGCAAGAGGATGATATCCAGGTGCGCGATATCTTATCGCCGAAGGAGATCTTTGAGGTCCTGTTGACCGAAGAGGCCCGCCAGCGCAAGATCGATCTGGATTTTGATGAGGCCCCCTTGCCCAATATTATCATGACTCTGGGTGAGGCCGGTGATATCAATATCGTTCTTGATCCCAAATTAAAAGGCAATATTATTGATTTCCACCTCAAGGATGCCACGTTGGAGGAGGCCATGATCCTGCTTTCTAATGCCTTTGATTTGGGCTTTTCGCGGGTCGGAGATTCCTTGTTTGTGACCTCTAAGGAAAAGATCCGGGCCGAGAACATGACCTCTTCCATCGTGAAGTTGAAAAATCTCAATGTGGATGAGGCCGAACAGCTCGTTAAGGGCCTGATCGACACGGTTAACGTTTCGGAAGAAACCAACAGCTTGGTCCTGGTCGGGACCCCGGATGAGATCATTCAGGTCGAGAAAATGCTCAAAAAGATGGACACGCCTCAGCCGCAGGTGATTCTCGAGGCCAAGATCATCGAGATGAATAAGGACGCCCTGCAGGATCTGGGAGTGGACTGGAGCGACTCGATCGAGGTCTCGATGCAGGAAGGCACGCGTCTGGCCGAGCCGACGAACACATTAAATCCGTCTCGGGAAGTGTTTGAGGTTTACAAACTCGACCGCACGCCGCTTATGTTCGACATGGCCATCAAGATGCTTGAGAGTGAGAATAAGGCCAAGGTCTTGTCCAACCCGCGGATCACGACCCTGAATAATAAAGAAGCCGAGATCTTTGTCGGCGACCGGATCCCGTACGCGATCACGACCGTGGCCTCGGGTGTGGCCACGACCGAGGTCCGTTACGAAGAGCCGGGCATCCGTTTGGTCGTGACGCCCTCGATCATCGAAGAAGGTTTTGTCGAGATCAAGATCGTGCCGGAAGTCAGTTATATCTTCAGCTTCCGGGGGCCGGACGATCAGTATCCCTGGGTCAAGAAACGTTCGGCTACGGCCTATGTCCGGGTGAAAAACAACCAGCCGTTTATCATCGGCGGGCTGTTGAACCAGGAAGACAAGACGAATTTATACAAGGTGCCGTTTCTGGGGGATATCCCCTTGCTCGGCAACCTGTTCAAATACGAAAAACAGACGGCGGTTGATAATGAGTTGATTATCGCCGTCACGCCGCGCGTCGTCGGTATGGGTGATTGACAGCGCACGAACGAAGTGAAGAAGAGGCGTTTTTTAATGCCGGTATTGGCAGGCAAGGCTCATCAAACGAGGGGTCTTGCCTTTGCCGCGAAAGAGACCCATGAAATTCAAACGATCGCGAAGAGCTTTTTCCCTGGTCGAGGCGATTGTCGGTATCACGATTATCGCCGCGATCGCGATTGTCAGCTACCTGGGGGCCGGGACCTGTTTTAGGGCCGACCTTCATAATTCCGACAAAACCCTCGCCGTCCATCTTATCCAGAAGAGCCAGGAAGAGATCCGCCGTGCCGCCCAAACCTATTACGATAAACTGAATACCTGTGATTTTGTATCCGATAATGCCTGCGGTTTGTCGGAAACGATGCCGGACGGTTTTGACCGGTTCAGCCGCGCCGTGTCCATCCAGGACGAAGGGTCCACCGAGTTGAAGCGGATCGAGATCCAGGTCGGCTGGACGGATATCATGGGCAACGCGCACATGATGCCGTCGGTGATGTTGATGTCGCGGCCGCCCGAACCTCTGCCCGGCAATATTCTTGGTGTTGTGACGAATGATGACGATGGGGATATCTTAGGCGGGGTGCTGGTTCAGGTCACGAACGGCACGGTTACGCATGCGATCACGTCCGAAAATAAGCTGACGGATGGGGTCAATTATGATTTCAGCCAGGGGGGGACGAGTAATCTCGAGGCCGGCCGCTGGGACCTGATCGCGACCTGCCCGGGTTTTTATCCGACAACGGTCGATGATATCGAGGTGATGTCCAATGATGAGGAGCGGGTCGATTTCACGATGACGCCCAAACCAGAAGACGGCAAGATCATCGCCCGGCTGCGCGATACAAGCACGGGGAATTATATTTCGTTCAGCCATAATTCTTCGCGGATCAATCTTTATGAAGACGGCCGGCGGCTGCATTATGTCCGTTACCGTCCCAGCCAGCTGACGTATACAGTCGAATTTGACGACACGGACCCGCGTTATTTTACCGTGGATACTTTATATGCGTATTATTCCAAATATGTCGGCCATTTTTCGTGCGACGGAGATTTCAGGTATTATTATCACGGCTGGTCCTCCTCGGTCGTGCGTGGCGATGCGGCCTCGGGCAATCTTCTGGAATGTTCGTATCCCTGGCACGGCCATGCCACCTCTGACCGGATTGAAGTCAAATACGGCGAAACGACATACGTTGATGTCTGGCTTCGGCCTGTGCCGCGCTGCACGGTCACGGGTTATGTCATTGACCAGGATGAGAATCCGGTCATTAGCGCTACCGTGCGCGGATATTCGTATAATGGGATTTTGTACGATCAGACTGAAACGAATGACGATGGGTGGTATACGCTTTCTTTACCGGCCGAACAGGAGATCGATCCGCTGGATAATCGGCTCAGCCATTATCCGAGAATCCGGGCCGACGGCCTGCGGCCGGTCTTGCGTTGCTGTGATCGTGATTCCTGGGAGACTGTCAGTGGTTGGACAAGGGCCGATGATGCCGGTCAGCCACTGCTCGAGGGCGGGACCTATCAGGCGCCGGATATTCAACTCAATTTATCTGGGAATGAGCAGGAATGCGGCAATGCCGGAGGCCGGGTTTTGAACCTTCAAACGGGCGCTGGCCTTAATCGGGCCCGGGCCTATTTAAACAGCAATTCGCGGGTCACCAACGGCGCGGGAAATTATGTTTTTGATTGCGGGGAACCCGCTCCGCCGCATTGTCTGCCTCAGGGCTGGTATACGTACCGGGGCCGTTATAATAATTATTATCCTTTTGACAGCAGCGGCAGCGCCTGGTATACGGATCGGTCGGCGGTTCATATCCAGCCAGATATGACCAACCCGGTGCCGGATATTGAGATGCTGCCTTTGTGCCGGTCGGCGATCACGGTGGAGGTCAAGGATGCCAGCACGGGCAATCCGATCCCGGAGGCCGACCTGACCTTGAGCGCTCACAATGAATCCGGATCGACCGTCAGCCTGGCCGATGAGACTGACGATGCGGGCCGGGTTACCTTCAATAACGTCATCGAGACCTGGCCCACGCCTTTTACCAGCGGTCATCCGAATTTTAAGCAAACCGAACGGAAACATTCTTTATCCATCACGGCCTCGGATTTTTATGATCCGGTCAGTATTGGTGGTATCGAACTGAATTGCGGGTCGCCCCGCACCATTCAGGCCACGATGACCCCGAAGGATCAGATGTGATGAGGATGAATCGTGCGAGTCAAGAACGGCGGGGGGGTGATTTAGATCGCCGGGGGCTGACATTAATAGAGGTCTTGGTCGCCGCGGCTATCCTGGCGGCCTCGTTTGCGTTATTTTACAATGTGTTTGTCATCCATTGGACGGCCTTGGAGGGAACGATCGCCCGCGATCAGCTGTGGCAGGAGGCGGGAACGATCGTCCGGCAGATGAGCGATGACGGACGCCGCGCCAAGGTTATTGAGATGGTCGAGGACACGGCCAGCCGTAAGGCCGTCCGGTTTATGGATAAGGCCGGGGGGCTGCTAGGTCTGTATGAGATGTTCCCGAACGGCCATTTGCAACGAACCGATGCGGGCGGGAACACGACTTTGATGAGCGATCATATGCTTTTCGGACCGAGCGAATTTAAGAAGGATCATCACAGCCTGCGGATCAAGCTTTCCCTGGAAGCCCCGGTCCTGACCAAGACGGTCCGGGTTGACACGGAGAATGAAATTTTTCCGCGCAATTATCTCTATTGAGGATGCGGCATGAGATTAATGAGCAATAACCGCGGCTATTCCCTGATCTTGGGGGTCGTTATCGCGATCTTTCTGGGGATCTTTTTAAGCGCGGCCTTCACGAGCAGTGATGTCCAGATGATGGCCGCCGAAGAGCGTTCGGCCGCCCAGCTGGCTTTTTACGCGGCCGAGACCGGAGTGGAACGGGCCGTGTTTGAGTTGCGGCGCAACGAAAACTGGTTGCCTTCCGGGACCGAAACAGAAGTTCAGTTATTATCTGTTGCTCCGCCCGTCACAGCGGGTTATTATAATCTGCAGGTTGCCGCAGCGCCGACGGATCCGAATTTTCCGAGTTTTCCGGCTGTTTGGGTGCGCAGCGACGGCCAGGATCCGGATCGGCAGGTGACCCGCGCGCTTCTGGCCAAGGTCATTCTTTTCAACCCGGCGCAATTTTTTGTTTCCTCTTTAGCGGATATCCGCGCCGGTAGCGGATCGACTTATAAGGGTGATCTGCTGGGACGGGATATCTATTTTGAGATCAACGATTCGATACCGGATACTGATCCGGCCAAGAAGATCATCATACACGGC
>CAZBSU010000099.1:0-7492 GCA_964494745.1 uncultured Planctomycetales bacterium
CTGGGCCTTCCCGGTCTCGTCCAATTGATTCTTCGGCTCGTCAACCGCGCCCTGAAAGATGGCTGGGATATTATTGTTAATTGTCCGCCCATGGCGCACGCCCCAAAGATCAAAATCGATCTCGACAACCGGGCCGTCGTCGCTGTATTTAATCCGGCCGGTCTTCTGGCTGACCAGGATCCTGTTATCCAAAGCGGCAATCGGCACCCACTCGGGGCCGTTTAACCGGACATAGGCCTCCAAGGCGGCGATCGGTCCGGCGAACCGGCCTTCCTTAATTTCACTTTCCTGTTTCTGGCCATCCTGCAGGAGATCTTCGATCACGTCCAAAAGCTCTTCGATAAGATGCCCGCCATAGCCGGCGACATTCTGCAGACCTATAATCACGTCCTGATAATGAACAACGTCCAGCCCCTCAAGTTGAGAGGAGCTGCAGGCAGACACGGTTATGACACCCCGCCGGCTGGCCGGATTGGTCAGGGTGACCTCTATGCCGAAAATTTTCCGGATCTCCCGGGCCAGCTCAGAAATATTGCAGGCCGGGCGCATACGCAGAAATCCGGTAACGGCATTCCTGTATTCAGCCTTTCTTTCAATGCGCGTCTCATCGTTAATCTGCCGCCAAGCCTTCCGCGCAAAAGCCAAATTCTGTTCAGGTTCGTCGTCCGGGAACACAATGGCATGGGCTTCATACATAATAGAGGTTACAAGCGTTTCCCGGTCGCCCATATAGCGAGGATTAAGGATAATTCTATCCTTATAATTCACGGAATACAGTTCCCGGCCCGTCTTCCGCCAGAAAACCTCAAAGAAATCAGCCGCGTCGCAGAAAATATCGATATCATCGATTAATCTCGCCGCAACGCTCGATACATTGAGCTTGTATGCTGTTGAAATCAATTCCTCATAACTTGTTTTCCCTTTCATGACGTCCTTCGCCAATTCGTATTGGCCTTCATATTCGGGCAGTAAATTTTCCAGGACTTTTTCCTGCGCCGGGGTCAAACGATAATCATCCACCGTGCGGGCAATATCATGCCCGCGCTTTTTACGCTCGGCCTCGACCGCTTTAGCTAATTTATCCGGGTGATATTTTCCCAACCTCGTTTGGGCTTCGGCTATCCAGTGCTGGGCCTTACGAATATACGGCGCGTCCAGACCTGATGTCCTCAGAGCCTGTTCTATCTGACGGACCGTTTGGCGGAACTGTTTTGCCAAATCTTCATAGCGCTTGTCATAAACCCGCCGGACGGCTTTGATATCCGCCACCAAGGCCTTCTTAACCGCCTTGCGCTTCAGATGTTTCATGTCGCGCAGGATCTCCGTGATTTCCTCGGATAAGGCCTTTATGTTCTGTTTAACATCAATGACTTCGGCCGCGGGAACTTTTTCCGGCTCACGCGGTTGAGGCCCTGTTTCTTTTTCTTGATTTTCCGGCCGCGTTTTTTCTTTTCCGCTCGAGCTCAGCATTTTATAATCATGCCATCCGTCGCGGCAAGATTGGACAAAGGCGGGGCCCCATTTGACAATCGCCAAGATTACGGCCAACACGAGCGCCATCAGCACGACGTGCCCGTCCGACAGGCCCAGGGCCACAGCGGCCGCGAAAACTATTTGCGTCCCGAGCAGCGGCAGCAGGGCGAAGCCGCCGGGACTCCTGCGCGGCATGCCGCGTTCTTTACCCCTGCGCTCTTGCGCGGTATCAGCCCCAGCGACTTGTTGCCCGGACACCCAGACGGTCTTCGACCGGCTGGAAAAATCACGGTCGGATTCGGCTCCCGTCCTGTTCCTGTCCGCACGAGAAATTACGAGTGCGCATTGATCAGGCATGGTCAACGGAATAGAATTTTCTTCTTCCCTTATGGCTCTTTCGATGACTTCTACGGAACCGTCGCAGGTGACGTGTTTTTCCGGAAGCATATCGACCAAAACACGAATGAATTTTTTCTCCGGCCGGGCTCCCGGAACAATTCCGAAACCGAAACGCAAATCATCCCAAACGTTCGTAAGCACGTCTTCATAAGCCGGGGCGTTGACGGAGTCCATGGCTTGCGCGATCGAGGAAGCAACAGCGATCCTTTCCGGCATCACGCGTGCGTCCATATCTTCGTAGGACGGCTTGCGGGCGATAACAATATCCACGACGTTATATCGGGAAGGCAAAACGTCCAGACCGAAATAATCCGGCACCCGGGTCCGCTCATGCATCACAGACACGAACGTTCCAATCCGGACAACAGATTGAAATACCTCTGCTACACGCTGATCCTGACTTTGGGCAGTCCACTTGGAAACAGCGGCTTTGGGCTCAAACAGATTCGTAAAGGCGATGAACAACATCCCGCCGGGCTCTACCGCACGGGCAGCCGCGGCCACGGCCGACGCCGGATCGCTCAAATACGCCATACCGTTGACAATCATGACAAAACCGAAATTGGCGTGATACCATGACGGGATCGCGGATTCTTCGTTTAAATTTCTGACATGATAACCCAGCAACAGCCGGCCGTCTTTTATGCAGCGCAGCTCTTCTTCGTTCAACCCGATCGTGATGACTTCGCGGGTCTTGATCCCGGGCGGCACAAAAGTTTTCCATCCGTTCATCAAATCCAGGATATTCGGCGGCTGCGGGAAGCCGGACAGTAATTCTCCGGCCCTTTGCCGGATAACACTCTCCGCTTCTTCACTGATATAACGTCCCCCGATCATGGTCCGTTCAGTCCAGATTGAGATGTCCGGCTCGGCCTTTCTTCCCGCCATCAGCAGAACGCCGCGTCCGCTGTCTTCATACTCGCGGTTATTCTGACTGTGCCGCTTAATGCGCGCGATCAGGCCCAGCCCGGCCACGTCACGCCGGAATTGAGCAGCGGCTTCCTGACCATCCTCATGATGCCAGCTCGCAAATCTCTCGGGCGAGACATGAAACAGCCAGACGATCAATTCTTCGACAATCGGGACCAGGAAGCAGGAAACCAGCGTTGCCAGACGCGGATGCCGGGCCCAAAGCGGCAGATAGATCATATCCCAAATCCGGGCCATCTTCTTGGTTCTTGCTCCGCGCCTTGACAGGGTATAGGCTGATTTTTGTTCGGCTGGCTTTTGGGCCGCGCATTTTACCGCGTACAAGCGCCGTGGAGATAAGACCTTATCTTCATCCAGCACGGTTTCAACTGCCAAAGCGAGATGAGAGTCTTTATATATATGCCGTCCGAATTTATTCTTATTCTTCTTCATAAAGAAGGCCAGTCCGCGGTCATTCAGCTCAATCACCATATCCGCCAGAAAACCCATGACTGCCGGGGCTCTCAGCGGTTTATCCCGGCGGTGTGGAGAATCCAAATACTCAAAAGCCCGGCTCAAAATTTCGATATTAAGGCTGTAATCCTTAAGCAGCCAATATTTCAGCCAGGAGATAAACGCGGCCTGTTCCCCGGCAGAGGCGGAAGCCATCTGGATCATCTGCGAGGCCAAGACCAGGCTCTCGGTCACCCCGCCCTGGATACTGCGGATTTCTCTCTGGCCTTTACGGATGATGCCGTCGATAAGCGCCTCTTCCTCATCGGCCATATCAACCTCCACCCCGCCTTCTATTCGATAATATTTGCTGATAATGGCCTCGACAATGCTCCCGTGGGCCTCATCAACCGCCTTGGCGAGACGCAACCGGTCCCAGTAGCCGGCCCGGCGCATGGCCTTGTCAATATTCTCAATCAACCGGCGGCGCGATTCCGGCATTTCTTCCGATGCCGTGGCTTTGCGGCCGCCCTGGCTCACATTGCTGTCCACAATGCCGTTCACAATCGAATCCCAAATCAAAGAGACTCTCACGATCGCGATTTGAACACGGACAGTTGTCTCATCCGCCTTTGAAAGACGCACTATTAAATTGTAAATACTGCCGGATGATTTTGCCCCGGTCTCTTTGAGCATGCCTTCCCATGTCTTACCGCCGCGCTCATACGCCTCGGCAAACAGATCGGCCCGGGCGCGCCGGATCGCCGAATGCACGACCGGTAAGATGTATCCGTCGTAAAGAGACAAGCGCGTCAATTCCCGGTATTGCTTATCAAGCGGGACGGAGATCCTCAGGATATTGATGTAAATCAGAATGCCTTTATTCAAGTAATCATATGCCTTCTCTTCGAAGTCTTTTCCCTGAAAGCGGGAAATATCCTTGATTTTAATAAGCAGTGATTCGCGGGTATAACCCATATGAGCGGCAACCTTGACCGGATCCCCGTCGGTCGACTCGACCGCCGCATCGAGCTCGTGCAATAATTTATCAGCCTGGGAACGATAAAATGCCTTGCGGATCTTTATCCGGGCCGGCTTTCTGAAATACCGGCTGACCGGGAGCAGTTGGCGCAACGCATCATACCGCGCCTGCGGATCTTCCCGGGCCTCGATTATCTTAAGATGTCTTTCGCTGGACTCTTCGATGACACGGCAGACGCGGTCCCAGATCTTAAGCGCCCGCATCCGGTTGCCGAATTCCTTAAACGGGATCCCTTGCTTTTCCAAAGCCGCGTAAAAATCATCGTCTGCGTCCGCGAGCCACTGCCTAAGATCAGCCAGGACCTGCTCGCGGTATTCCGCTTCCTGCTCCTGCTTGAATCGTTTCGCCGCCTGCCTCAACTCCTTTGTTCGGTCGTATTTCCGCGCGGCCGCCTTAAGCGTGGCGCAACCGGAATATTTCTGAAGATTCCGCGACACCTTGCGTTGCTCGCATCCGAGGATCGGGGCCGCGCCGGCCAGACTCCCGCTGTCATTGATTATCGCGTCCAGGATCGTCCGGGCCAGGGCGTCGTTCAGGGCGATGCAAGCCTTCTCGTTATACCATTCCCGCCGGCCGTTAAGCGCCTCCAGCATACGAAAGCGTTTACGCACGTTCTTTTCTTTTCCGGCGGTCTGCCGCAAATATTTACGCACGCCCTGTCCGAAGACAGCTTTGACTTTGCCGGGCAGGCCCGGATTATCGCGGGTTAAATCCCGGACGCGATTCTTCAACCCGATCCAGCGGTTATGGGCATCGCGGCTGGTGTATCCCATTTCAGTGGTCAGGGCATTGATTGAGCCGTCACATGCCTTAACCGCCGCGCGTAATCGCTTCAGAAAATCCCTGGCTTCTTCTTTGCGCTTCTCTTTTTTATCCCGGGCGCAGAGGTCGCGGTAGGGTTTCATCTTCTTGTGTTTTTTCGCCCGCGCCAACAGACTCGATGTCTGTTTCATCCCGAGTTTGCAGACGGCATCTTCCAAAGTCTTGCTGGACCTCAGGACCTTTTCTGTTTCGGCCGCCGCGGCCTCCCGGGCCCCCTGCGCCAGAAACGGCGCAATCTGATCGCTCAAGCCGTTGCGGCTGACAAGCTTTCGAATAACATTAAGCGCGGTTTCTTCACGCTCTTCCCGGACAAAACCGAGCCGTCGGGCCGCGCCAAGGCTGGTCTTGGCCTGTCGGAAGGCCTCGACAATAACCGCTTCCCGGGCCTCGCCGAGCTGTTGTTCCCATCTTTCCTGAAGAGGCAATCCCTGGTTTTTGCGCGCCAAGGCTCGAATGCAGGCGTAGCGTTGAGCCAGAGATAACTTCTTGAGACCTTCCAGTTCATCCTCGTATATCTTTTGCCTTTCGGCGGTCAGGTGTAATCTTTCCAGTTTGGGTGAAATCGGCTTTAGTTTAGACGGCAAAACCTTAGCCATCCGCAGGGGCCTGCCGGATACGTCCGGTTCGCGCATAACCGAAAGCAATTTTTGCCGCAGCCGTTGGTCTTCCGCAGATAACCGGCGCGCCTTTCTTTCTTGCTCCTCCCAGAGTACCTGCAGTTGATCACGACTCTTGCCTATCTCACCCTTTGTTCTGTTTTTTACCTCACCTCTACCTCTATCTTTACCTGCCGTTTTTGCCATGGCCAGAAAATCATCCCGTCCTTTGACAACTTTCCCGGGCTTGAGCCATTTCAACGGCAAATACAGCATCCAGCCCCCGTTCTTCCAACTCTCGTAACGCAAGTTATGTTCCATGTGCTCACGCAGGGCGGACATAAATCGCTTTTCATACACATCCATCACATTGAACATAAAGAACCTGAAGGCCTTGTTTTGATCTTCCTTCCTGTGCCGCCTGACGATCCATTCCACCACCCGGGAGGGCGGGACACCCGCCTTAAACAGCCCCTTGATGATCAGTGTTTCCGCCAACGGCGCCAGGAACACGGACACGATCCACTGCAGGCGGCAAACCTTCAACAACCGGTAAAGCGGCCGGAAGCCCCGCGCCATGGCCAGTGACTGATATGCAAGCCGGTCGAACAATTTGTCCTGCAATTCGATGATGCGTTCATCGCCATCAGTCATACCGTAGGCATGGCTTAATTTTTCCGTCATGCGCTCGATCGCGCCCCGGCTTCCCGCCTCAAGCACATGCTCGACTTCTTCGATCAAAGAAGCGATTGAGATCATCCCGGATTTCTTCAATCCCATCCAACGCAGACGTTGCTGCAAAGGCATTGCCATCAATTCGTCATAGGATTTATCCGCAAAGACGCTTTCCCCGGATTCTTTGAGGGAATGGGCCCCCGTGATACGGCGCAGCTTGAGGCCCATGGCATCCGGATTGCGGCCGGTCATGGCCGCGGCTTCTTCGCGGTCGCCTTCCGCGATGATCACGGCTTCGGCCAGTGTCTTGGCGATGGCCCGCTCCAGCGCCTCCTGCCCGTCTTGGTCGAGCCAGGTCTTGCGGCATTCCAATCGGAAAAGCATTCGGCAGCGCACATGATAACGCGATTCCTTAAAGACCGTCTGGCGCAGATATTTTTTAATGCCTGTCGTAAAATTCCGCCGAATCCTGCCAAAAAACGCTTCACTGGAATTATATTTATTCACGTCCGCGACAAATAGATCCCAACGCGTGTAGCCGGACGCATTGATGACTTCCGTGAATCCGCCGTTGGTATGAGCCACGCCGGAACGCAGGCGTTTGAGCATGTCGCCCCGGATGGCCCTGATTTCTTCCCTCTTTTCTCTGGCTCGGATAACAGATTCTTTTTTCTTTAATTTTTCATATTCTTTTTCAAGGCCATACTTAACGACCAGCGCCCTAAACGGCACCTGGTTTTCGAGCCCCAGCTTATCCCGGGCCTCGGCGCAGGTTTGGCTGGACCTGACCGCGTCGCGGACTCTTTTGATCGAAGCCAAACGCCAGCCTTCTTTGATATGCCCGCGGGCGATCTTCTTATGCTTCGCATCGAAGGTAGAGACCAAAGTGCGCAGACTCTCTATGGCCGATTGTTTTTTACCGTTGTTAACCATCCCCAACTCATCAGCCGCTTTCTCATAAGACTTGCTGGCATCCAGGGCATCAAGAACGACATCCCGCTTAGCTTCGACAAGTCTTTGTTTCCAGCGCGCCGGATAAAGCATGGTCCCGCGCACAAAACCCAGCTGAACAATGCCCGCGAATCTCTGATCCAGCGGCAGGGAACGCAAATGATCCAACTCC
>CAZBSU010000100.1:0-7456 GCA_964494745.1 uncultured Planctomycetales bacterium
AACCTGACGCCCCAAATCGATAATGATTTCTTCTTTTCGAGCGATGACCCGCTGTTCAGATCCGGAAAACGCATCTCCCGCCACTTTAAGCGCCAGGAGACCCAGCTGATCATCAGCGCCACCGGCCCGATTCGCAGCAAAGAATACAGCCACAATATCCGCAAGCTGACCCGGGCCCTCAAACATATCCACGGCATCACCTCGGTCAAGAGCATCACCAACGGCCCGCGCAGCCTCGATGACGCTCTGAAAAGCCCGCTCTGGAAAAGGCTCTTGATCGCAGACGATCAGCGGTCGACCAACTTGGTCGTGCTCCTGGATGAGGCCCGGTCCGGAGAGATCGTCCTCTGGGCCGAAAAGATCGTGGCCGAATATTCAACGAACGACTTTAAGCTGCGCATGTCAGGGGTGCCCTACGTGGTCGAACTGATCAGCCGCTATCTTTTGCGCGACCTGCGCACGTTCAGCCTGCTGGCCTTTCTCATCTTCGGGGCCGTGGTCTTTCTTATCTTCCGCTCCAAACTCATCCTGGCCGGGACCATGATCTCATCCTTGAACGCCTGCGTCTGGACCTTCATGCTGACCAACCTCTTGAACGTCCCGATCGGCCTGCTAACCGCCAACCTGGCCACGATCATCTTTGTCCTGACCCTGTCGCACATGGTCTTTCTGACGTTCAATTGGAAAAGGTTCTCCCGCCGCGACAATCAAAACCGTATCAACGAGGCCCTGGCCTACACCTTTGAGGCCTCATTCTGGAGCATGCTGACCACGTTTTTGGGCTTCCTGAGTTTATTGTTTGTGCCGGCCAAACCCCTGCGCGAACTCGGGCTGGCCGGCGCGGTCGGGTCCGTGGTCGCGCTTCTTGTCGCCTATACCGTCTACCCGGCCTTCCTGCGCCTGGCCCGGTTCGACAAGACCGGCTTCGCGCGCGGCGCGCCTAACCGCATCCACGCCTTTCTCGAACAGAAGCAAAATCACACCCGTATCCTGATTATCTTTTTCTGCCTGCTGGCCCTGCCGGGGTTGTGGCGGATCAATACCGATCCGAGCCTGCTGTCCTTTTTTTCGAAAGACAGCGAAATCTATAAAGGCCTGGAATACATCGACCAGAACGGCGGCAGCAGTCCCCTGGTCCTGGTGGTGAAGTCCAAGAACGGCGACGCCCTGAACAGCGCGGCTGCCTATGCCAAATTATGGGATCTGCAGGAGACCCTCGAAGGCCACCGCTCGGTCGGATCGGTTATATCCCTGCCGGTCCTGATGGCCGAAGCCAAACAGGAACCCCTGGCCTTTTTTCTCTTTTGGGACTGGCTGCTGGACATCCTCGAAAAACCGCAATACGGCGAGATCGCCAAGAGCTTCGTGACCGAGGACCGGCAATACGGCCTGTTTTTGCTGCGTATGAACGAGCTCAACCGGGTCAAAAAGCGGCTGACCATTATCGGCGAACTCGAGCGACTGGTCGAGGCTCAGGGATTTGTGCCCGAGATCACCGGCGGGATCTTCAAACTGCAGGGTCACATGTCCCGGCTCGTGACCGAAAGCCTGGTCTCAGGATTATACAAACTCCTGCTCGTCTTTTTCTTTATCGCCTGGGTGGCCGCGCGTTCGCTTAAGATCACGCTGGCCATGATGATGAGCCTGATGCTGATACCGGTGGGGATCCTGGGAGGGCTCGGGCTTTACGGTATCCCGCTGGACGTGATCTCGTCTCCGGCCTCGAATGTGGCCATTGCCATCGGCATCGATTCGATGATCCATCTCGTCCATGTTTACCGGCGCAAAAAACAACATGTGCCCAGCGGCCACGGGATCTGGCAGTCGGTCCGGGACGAGCTCTGGCAGCCGGTCCTGACCGCAATGGTCGTGGTGGGTACGGGTTTCGGGATTTTCCTGTTTTCGACCTTTCCGCCCAGCCGGCGTTTCGGGGGCGCGATCGTGGTCGGCACCCTCCTGGCCGGCCTGATCGCCCTGTATATCATGCCCCGCCTGGCCCAAAACCGGCTCACTTCCCGTTAATCACAATCCTGTAACGATCTACGTAAAAAGCGGCCCTGAAAAACCCCGGGGCCGCTTTCTCCACAATAATATACCGAACACTAATTTATAAACAGGGCGCTGGCATACTCACTCCTTCAAAAGCCGGTCCAGCACCTTTGCCGCCCAGCCGGAGCCGCCTGCCCCGAACGCGATAATGAAGGTGATGCACAGGGTGACGAATAACGCCGCGATCGGGATCAGGATAAATTCCATCGGGACGGTCAATCGCCTCAGGATCAAAATGAAGGTGAGAACCAGGATGGTCCATCTTACTGCCGTGGCATAGGTATTCGCGTTTTTGACCCGTAAATTCTTGGTGGTCGTGTGAACGATCCGCCCCACGATGATGCTCATAAAAAGCCCGGTCAGGAATATGAGCAGGATGCCGAAGATCGTAAAAACAAATACGGCCAGCTGATCGATCTGAAAAGTCGCCCCCGTAAAATTCAGCTCATCCAAAGCGGCCAGGATCGCGCTGATCATGACGACCCAGTAGGCGAATTTGCTGAACCATACCGACGGGCTCATGGTCACCCGGACGTCTTTCAGCAGGGCAACGATCCCGGTCTTTTTGGCGATTTTATCGAAACGGATGAGGATCAAAATTTTGCGGATGACAAATTGAATGATATGGGCCATGATCCAGCCGGTCAGAAGGACATAGGCGGCCTCGATCAAATTAGGAACGATATTCAACAATTTATCAGCGATCTTTTTTAGCGGGTCCCATATCAACGTATTCCAATCAAAGAGCTGTTTGCCCTGAGGAGGCGGCAGGTAGCTGCTGCCACTGCTCGAATAACTTTGGTAACCCTGCAGATAATTTATCCCGGCCCAAGATCTCATCTTTTGCTCCTTTCATCTGGGACTTCTCCCTGGCCAAAATTAATAAAGGTTCGTTATGCCCCCGCCTTATTCCCGATAAATCTGCCAGGCCACCTTCAGGATATCGACCGGCGTGATAATGCCCTTGAGAACCCTATCTTTGTCAAGGATCGGGATGCCGCCGTATTTATTCTCGACAAATTTCTCCAGCGTTGCGCCGATCGGTTCATCTTCGTGCATATAACACGGTTTGGGGTTCATGACGTGTTTCAGGATGATGGCGTTCAGGGCTTCCGGATCGTAATAAAACGTGCCGTCTTCCATTTTACGCGGCGGGAGGATGCGGAACAGGTCCCGCTCGGAGACCAGGCCGACCAGTTTATTCTGTTTGTCAACGACCGGCAGATGGCGGATATTATGCTCGCGAAATTTGCGCGGGACGTCACGGAACGGGTCTCCCTCCTTCAGGCAGACGGGATCGCGGGTCATGATCTCAACGATCTTGGTCTCGCCCAGCAGGACCTTGATGTAATAATCCTCACCGTGTTTTAATTTGACCTTGCCGCGCATCTTGCCTCGCAATAATCAATGCCTGTTTTCCTGAAGACAGGCGTCATCTCGGCTTATGGTTTTATCTCTTTAAGGTACAAAATTTTTGAAATTCTATAGGGCGGCGGTCCCGCGCCATAAAATGACTCCTGATATCCCGTCTCATTGGATACATACCCAGTCATTTTAATATTTTTTCCATAATATTCGGAAAATTTTTTATAGCCGCCCTTCTCATCAAAAGCATCATACCTTATGGCAATCGAGGTGGATCCGATCACAAGACGCCCGATTTCCGTTTTCCCGTTTGAGCGCTCCAATCTCCCTTCCAAATATACCTAGGCGATGGGCGTTCCATGTATCAGTGGACCAAGTACTCGTACTTGTCATGCCTTCAACGGACCGCCTTGATATCTTTGATATTGGCTCGAACGAAATCCGGGTTCTGAATCTTTGTCAAAAAAAGGTATCAGAGCAATCCCGGCAACAGCCGTTTCTTTTTCCCGCAGAGCCAGGCGCAGGGTATATATTCCCGGCTCATCAAAATCCCAAACAGCCAAATCCGGCCGACCGGCATACGCACAGCGGATACGGTCTTTCAACCCATGCCGGTCCCAGGCCCATCCACCCTGACGGCCGTGAAAAAGAAAAAACTCGGACCATGACGGGTGAAGACCTTGCCGTCGGGGTCCAGAAAATAGGCATAAATCGAGTCGGTATAAGGCCCCTGCCCCGTCCAATACAGCTCCAACTGATACCGGCCCGGCCGGGCAATATCCAGCGTGTAGTCCAAGAATGGACCGTGGTAATACCGGCTTATCGGCATGATATCCCCGATATCTTTTCCGACAACGAGCATATAATTCTTGCCCGGCGTCGGGCCTCTTCCCCAAACAGACTGTCCTTTTAACGGCCCTTCGATAACAATATTGTTATCCCCATCCACTTCCCACCATCCACCGCTGATAAGCGAGGTGCCCCGGGCGGAATAGTTCGCGGCATTGATTTGAAATCCTTCTCCGTCATCCCGGAAGACGTTATCCCGCTCTTCCACGGTCAGGTTTTTGGCGATCACGTCCAGAACGGCTCTTTCGGCAGCGGGATCAATCCCCGTTGGGATCGAATGCGGTTCATCAAAACCACGACAAGATAAAAGCAAAAAAGACAATAGTCCAGTGCAGAAAAATTTTGGCATTAATTTTAGGCACACACTCATCCTCCTATCAAAAAATAAAAAATTAAAACATATCCGGCCAGCCAACCCCCTCATGAAGAGTCGCTTGCCCGAATTATTTTCGCTTTTTGAATATGCTGATCGAATCGCATGTCCCGCGGGGCGATCTCCTTGCCCTTTTCCCACCACGAAACGGCCTCATCCACGCGCCCGCTGTTTCCCAAGATAACACCATACAAAAGATAAATATCCGGCTGATTCGGGAATTGCCGCAGCGCGGCATCCAGAACGTTAAGCGCCAGGCCGCCCATGTTCAGCTGCGCCAGGGACTGGCTTAAATACACATACGTTCCGGCATCGCCGAACGTTGAAAACAGCTGCTGCATTATGCGAAAACCTTTTTCGGAATCCCCCGTCTTAAAAGCCAGGGCGATAAGCTTCCCATAAAAATCCCGGCGCAATTCCCGTTTGACCTGGGAAGGATCGATGCCCGACAAAACCCTTTGAGCCTCCGGCCATTTCTCTTCTTCGATAAACAGATTCGCCAAATTCAAACGGGGCTCAGCCATAAAGGGTTCGAATGTGACGGCCTGTTTGTAATAATGTTTGGCCCTTGCGCGGTCACCTTCCTGACGGGCCATGTTCCCCAGGGCATTATAGGCCGGTGTGTAGCTGGGGTTGAGCTCAAGAGCGCGATTCAAATTCTTTTTGGCCTCATCCCCCTGGTTTAAAACCGAATAGATCAGCCCGATGTTCGTATATTCCTTATAACGGTCGGCCTCGCCCGAGCGGATGACGGCCCGGTATAATTCCAGGGCCTGGCCGAACTTCCCTTCCTCAAAATAGATATTCCCCAAGGTCGTCCGGGCTATCGTGTTGCCGGGGAAAAACCGCAGCCAATAGCGGCAATACTGTTTTTCGCTTTGGGTTTGAGTGATGAAATATTGCGTGGCCGCGAAATAAGATAAAACCACTACGATCATTAAAGCACGGAAAAGCCGCTTGCCCATCCGCGCGCTCAATTCAACAAAAATAAGCGCGGCCAACAAAAAAAAACCGAACGAAAAGAAATAAAACCAGTGCGGCTCCAGGACCAGCCCCATGTCGCTGTGGGCAAACGCGGCCGGGACCGCGAGGATAAATCCCGTCAAGAACCAAAGGAGGGCAAAAGACTTGGCGCTCTTTTTCCATCGGCAAACCATGACCCGGACCGAGGCGGCGACCGTCACAAACAGCAGGGCGTTCCAGAAAACGGCCGGCTGAGGAACAACCCCGGTGTGCGCCATCAAAACAATGTTACGCGGAAAAATCAGATTGCTGACATACCAAAAAACAAGAAATCCCCACGAGGCCGTGAAATCAAAGAAGCCTATATTTAACGACGCGATCCTTTCCGGCAGGGCGAGTTCGGAAGAGGCCATAACAAGATAAAGCCCGACGAACAGGATATCGATCGCCAGATAGGGCCACAACCGCCGCGGGATTTCCCGCACAGGCCGATTCCCGAAAAAGAATAAGGCCCCGCCGATGAAAACGGGCAACAAAACCGCCCATTCGTGGCTTAACAGGGCCAGGATAAAAAAGATCAGGCTGATCACAAAATTCAATTTCTGTCTTGCCTGAGTGCCCAGGGATTGCCAAAAGGACAAAAAACTAAGTTCCATAAAAATGGCACAATAGAAAACGAAATTGAACGTCTTCGCGCAAACGGCGAAATGGTGCATGGGGTGAACCAGCATCAGGACCCCGGCGATCAGGGCCGTTAGTCCGGAATGGGTTAACCGGAAAGAAATGCGGTAAAAAAGA
This sequence comes from uncultured Planctomycetales bacterium, assembly GCA_964494745.1. Taxonomy (GTDB): domain Bacteria; phylum Omnitrophota; class Gorgyraeia; order Zapsychrales; family JANLHA01; genus CAZBSU01. The sequence goes on from CAZBSU010000100.1 coordinate 6,398, forward strand.
AGGGCGCTGAAATAAAGAAGAAGGATGTTGATGAGATGAAAGGCCCAGGGCCGGGCCTCAAAAAGCCGAAATAATAGAAAATTGCCCGCGAAATAAAGCGGGCTGTAATGACGGGACTCGTTTTTTATAAAAAAATCGTGCGCCTCATGAAATCCGCTCCTGGACCGGCCTTCGATGAATTTCACGTCATCGAGCATGAAGGTATTGTTCAAACAGCGGCCATAAGTCAAAACGGCCATGGCCATAAACAGAATGACGGCAACTCGATTCAAATCGTTGTGCATGAGTGAAAACTATTGTAAAAGTTACCCGACCGCCTGCGAAGAACAAAAAAGCAGCCTCCCTCCCGGGACGCCGCCTGATAAATCCAAAAATTAACCGTATTAACCTGATTTTTTGAAATACTCATATAAAATTAATTTACTTCTTAATCCACACCGCATCAAGACTAAATGTGTGTAAATTTTGATTTACGTTACCCCCTTCTGCTGAAAACTTATGTGGGACATGACGTAACCCGGAAACGTTCCTTTATAAATCGTTGACTGCGTTCATGCCCCGCCGGCAGATTTCCTTGGCGTAATCCGTCCACTGCCCCGATCCCCAGTAGCGGTAACAGCTGGTCTGGGAGACCAAAAGCATAAGCAAGGCCCGGCGGTAGGCATCGGAATGCGTATCAATTTTCGTGCCGTCGACCTTATTGTGAAAGGCCGCGCTCAGTTTGTTGATAGGATCAAGCACGTCCTCATAGCCTTTGACCCAGTTTTTGTCGTTTGTCCAGGACCCCTTGTCCAGATTGTAATTCGGGTCTTCGGCTTTGAGTTTATCGATCGCGGCATCGGCCGCGCCTTTGCCGAGCTTGTCGACATGCTGCCAGATCCGATGCTGGGTGATGGGCTGAATCGGGGCAAAATCCTTGCCCGGGATGCCGGCCGCGGCCAGCAGTTCGAGATATTCGGAGCCGTTGATTCCCGGGACCCGTCCGATGGCCCCGTCGGCGTAGGCCTGGCGATAGGCCGGAGGGAATTCGTTCATCATAACCCCGCCGTTCTCTCCGTC
>CAZBSU010000101.1:0-3775 GCA_964494745.1 uncultured Planctomycetales bacterium
CAAAGGATATTATCCGGCGTTTGATGTCACGCCGGCGCAGTTGATTACCAAACATGTAAAAATGTTTTTCAAGGTATGAGATCATCGGGCTCGCCGAAGATCTTTTCGTGTTCAGGTCGCTGCGCTTCATTCGCACTTCAAAGATTTTCAGCTCGCCCAAATGGAGCAGTACTCTTTGAGAATTTGCCTTTACGCCAAAAGCTGTTTTAAGGATATTGTCTATGTCGGATTACAAAATATTTATTAATGGCCAGCTTTGTCGTGCCCGGTCTGGGACCACACGTGATGTCATCAATCCCGCTACGGGTGAGGTGATCACGAAAGTTCCTCTGGCGGGCAAAGAGGATGCCGAGCAGGCGATTCAGGCCGCGCGCGACGCGTTCGACAGCGGGCCGTGGCGTTATTTTTCCCTGGCCCAGCGCAAAAGCTATCTATTGAAGATTTCGCAGGGCATTTTATCAGCCGCTTGCGATCTGGCCCGCATGGAAAGCGAAAATACGGGCAAGCCTTCCAAAGAAACCACGTTCATGGACATCCCGTCCAGCGCCCAGACTTTTGAATATTTTGCCAATAATCTGGAGCGCCTTTTAAGCGCCAGGCATGTACCGCTGGAAACCGAAGCCAAGAGCGAATTGCTGTATGAGCCGCACGGCGTGACGCTTTTGATCGTGCCTTGGAACTATCCATTGTTGATCGCCTGCTGGAAAATGGCCCAGGCCCTGGCCGCGGGCAATACGGTTGTCCTGAAACCTTCGTCGCTGACCCCTCTGACCGCGTTGAAACTGGGCGAGATCGTCAAAGCGGCCGGGCTCCCGCCGGGCGTGGTTAATATCATCAATGCCCCGGGCGCGAGTGTCGGACCGGACTTGTGCGCGGATCCCCGGGTGGATATGATTTCGTTCACCGGTAGTCCTGAAGTGGGACAGGAGATCATGCGGCACGCCAGTGGCGCAGGCAAGAAGATGATCATGGAATTGGGCGGGAAGTCCGCGTCTTTAATTTTGGATGATGTCGACGTAGATACGGCGGTCCGGGGATCGCTGACTTCGATATTTCTTAATCAGGGGCAGATGTGCACCGCCATGTCGCGCATCCTGATCGATAAAAAGATTGCCAAAGATTTTATTACGCAGTTTGTCGAAAAAGCCAAAAAGATCAGGCCCGGACTGCCGGCTGATCCCGGAACCCAGATCGGTCCTTTGATTTCCAAGCAGCAACGGGATAAAGTCCTGGCCTTTGTTGAACAAGGAAAGAAGGAAGGGGCCAAACTTGTTTGCGGAGGAAAGATTCCGGATGCTGCAGGATTGAAGAACGGGAATTTTTTCGAACCCGCTGTCTTTGTAAATGTTACGCCTGAGATGAAAATCTTTCAGGAAGAGATCTTTGGCCCCGTGGTCTGCCTTTGTGAATTTGAAAATGAAGAAGAAGCCGTAACGCTTGCCAATAACAGCCAATTCGCCCTGGCGGCCTGCATCTGGAGCGGCAATCCCGAACGCGCCGGGAAGCTCGCGGCCAAACTTGATGCCGGCACGGTCTGGATCAACACCTACGGCATGTTCCATAACGAAGCGCCTTACGGCGGATTCAAACAAAGCGGCTTCGGCAAGGAACTGGGTGAACAGGGCCTGCACGAATACTCACGCCTCAAACACGTCAATCGCGATACTTCGGCCGGTAAACCGCTTGTGGCCGGGTGGTATTCTTTGTAATAGGATCAAAGCAAACAAACCCGCCCTACCCTATTCGCCGGCATTTCACTTCATTCCCACAAGAGCTGTGATATAATATTTTAAAATTGATATTCTTGCCCTCAGTGTGAGCATGTGAAGCGAAACGCCCTGAGAAAACGTGAAGGAGGAGGGACGATGATGAGTGCGATTGCAGAAAATTTTTCCGTCATTGCCAAATGGGTGGCGTTGCTTACCATGATGATTATGGGGACGTTGATCTACGAGCGGCAAAAGGATACCAAGAGCTTTGTCTTTATTTTCGGCCTCATGTCATGCGCCGTCGGTCAAATCATTCAGGTATTTATTCCTGCAGGGCGACTGGTTTTTGATGGAGCGGGGACGATTGTTGCCGTTACCGAAACCCCGATGGGTTGGTATATGGGTAGCATTTTGTCTTCAACGGGAATATTTATCAGTGTTGTGGGCTTTGGATTGATAACTTTGATGCGGACAAAGGAATAGCCGCGCGGTTGTTATTAATAATATGACGACACAGGAGAGAGAATGGCTTTTTTACCTGAAAAAGTGAGCCGGGCCTGGGATGAGCGCCAGGGTCCGGTCGTTTTGACCACGGTCGATGCGAGTGGGAATCCCAACGCCATATATGCGACCTGTGTCAGCAAATCTGATGAAGAGACGCTCGTGATCGCGGATAATTATTTAACAAGACCCGGCAAAACATTAAGGCCGGGAGCCAAGGTTCGGTTTTGTTTATAACCGGACAAGGGGATTCTTTTCAGGTGAAAGGCATCCTGGAATATCATCAGGATGGGCCCGTATTCGAGGATATGAAGAAATGGAATCCGTCCAAGCACCCCGGTCATGCCGCGGCTGCCTTGAAAGTGCGGGAAGTTTATGCGGGGGCCGAAAATCTTTTAAGTTAAAGGACCCAGGGTTCGGGGGGCCGGACTTGATGCCCAATTTAAACTCATTCTGGTAATAATGTCTGGCCCGGTAGGTAATATTATGAGGGCCGAACGGCCGGGCCCAGTGCAGATGGAGTTATTCGTGTCAGATAAAATTTTACCGCCGGTTTATTTTTTAAGTGCGATTATCCTGGCGGTATTGCTGCATTTCCTATTGCCCATGTGGAAGCTGGTTCATTATCCCTGGCTTTTGTTTGGACTGATCCCCTTTTCAACCGGTATCGTTTTCAATTTGCTTGCGGACCAGACATTCAAAAAATATGATACCACGGTCAAGCCTTTTGAAAGATCGGAGGTGCTGGTGACCAGCGGCGTGTTTCGTGTCTCGCGTAACCCGATGTATCTTGGTATGCAGCTTATCTTGGTGGGCATCGCGGTTATGTTGGGGTCTTTGGCCCCTTTTGTGATCGTTGTCGTCATGGCCGTGATCTTTGACCGGAAATTTATCGTGCCGGAAGAGCGTATGCTCGCGGACAGGTTCGGCCTGGAATTTAGACAGTACTGCCGGCGTGTCCGAAAATGGATTTAATGCGGACAGCCTAAGGAGATATCCATGGACACATTTGTTATGACACCCGCGGTCGGGAAACGGTTGATCGCCAGGGCCGCCGTTCGGCATCCCGCTATGGCGGCCGCTTTAAAGACGGGAATCCTTGTCATTATTGCCGGGACCACCAATGGCTATGTCGCCGAGGAGATTTTGAAAAGTATCGGGCAGCAGACAGATTTTCGGCGCGAGCGATTTTTTCGCGGGATCACCTTGCCGCCGTCTCACCCGACCACCGATACCGGCCGCCTGCCGGATGAGAGTTCTTTTCCAGGTGATGTTGTGATCGTGAAAGGCCAATGGCAACAGGGCAAGACCATATTTGACGTTATGGACGGCCTCGCTCAAGGTGATGTGATCTTGAAAGGGGCCAATGCTGTGGATCTGGTGAAGAAACGGGCCGGGATTTTGATCGGACATCCCCGGGGTGGCACGATTGCCGCCGCTTTGCCGGCCGTGACCGGCCGCCGCGTCAGGCTTATTCTGCCGGTTGGCGTCGAAAAAAGGGTTTCAAGCGATTTGGACCGGATAGCCGATCGGCTTAACGCGCCCGGGGCGCATGGGCCGCGATT
>CAZBSU010000101.1:3785-7373 GCA_964494745.1 uncultured Planctomycetales bacterium
GCCTGTGCCGGGGGAGATCCTGACCGAGCTGGAAGCCATTCATTTATTGACGGGCGTATCGGCTGAGGTTGTTGCCGGCGGCGGCGTGGGCGGTGCCGAGGGAAGCGTGTGGCTGGCGATCAGCGGTAACGCCCAGCAGGAAAAGGCCGCGGCGGCATTGATAAATGATGTTGCCGGAGAGCCGGGATTTGAGATGTCAGGCAGGTAAAGGTAGAGGTCTAGGTAAAGATAAAAAATAGAGTCAATCACGGCGTCACACATGAAACCCGTTGTTGGGTACAAAGAGATTTCAAATTGATTAGATATGCTGGGAATCGATATCGTTGACATCGAGCAGGTCAAGTCGGTTTATGACAAGCATGGCCGGCATTTCTTGGATAAGATCCTCACCCCTAAGGAGATCAGCGATTTATTGAAATCGAACCCGCGCGTCTTTTTTCAACGGCTTGGGTATTACTTCGCGGCCAAAGAGGCGGTCTTCAAGGCCTGCGGTGACGCGAAATTGGGGTGGAAGGATATCATTCTCCGTCGAATCAGACCCACCCCTGTCATTGAAATCCAAAAGTCCGATTTCCAGGCCAGGATTATATTGACATTTTCTTCCACCCGCGATATGGTAATGGCCCAGGCCGTTGTCATGCGTGCCTGTGTTTAATAGGTCTTCCCCTTCACTACCCCTCTGTATGAACCTTAAGCGTTAAACGTTACACCTTGAATTGAATTCTTCGTGCTTCCCTTAACCCAACAGGAGAAGTCTATCCTGGCGGCCCTGATCGGGGTTATTCTCGTCGGATCAGCGGGGCAATGGCTTATGAAGATGTATCCGTTGCGAGCCAAACGGCTGGATTTTATGGAGAATTGGGGCGGCCAGGAAAAGGTGGATATCAACCGGGCCGGAAGGGCTGAATTGATGCGGCTTCCTCATATAGGCCCTGCCCGGGCCGAAACGATTGTGCGTTTCCGTCTAGAAAATGGCCCTTTTGAAAGCATCAGCCAATTACGCCGAGTTCCGGGGATAGGTCCAAAAATATTCGAAAAGATCAAGCCCCGTCTTTTTATTCAAAAGCCGTGATATGCGCCGACGACCCTTAGTCTGGATCTTTTGTTCGTTCGCCGCCGGTATTATCCTGCAGGCGGCCGCGCATTGGCCGCCGGGATTTTGGCTGGTCTTTATCTCGGTTTGTCTGGCCGGTGCCGTTTATTCGTCCCGGCATCCCGCTATGGGACCGGTCTTGTTCGGGTTATGCCTGATTGGCTTGGGAGCCTTCACCAGTTGGAGTTATCGCAAATTTCCCGCCGATCATATTTATTATTATCGCGATGTGTTTTATGGACGAGATGTCATGTTGGCCGGGACTATCGACTCCGAAGTCAAGTCTAAGGTTGGAGGCAACAGCCGGAAAATGGTTTTTGATTTGTCTCCCGATGCCCTGGATTGTCAGGGACAAAGGCTTGGCGTCAGCGGCCGTGTTCTAGTCAACCTTTATCAGCGCCGTCCGCTTAAGTACGGAGACCGGATCATATTGGAAGGCAGGCTGCACCGCCCGTATGAATTTTCCGCTTTGCGCAGGTTTTCTTACCGCCGTTATCTGAGGCAAAAAGGGATTTATTGGATTTTCAGCGTAGGCAAACGCAAAAAGGTGACGGTCCTCGCCCGGGGAAAGGGATGCTTTTTGTTTTCCGTGGCATTGCGCCTGAGGCGGCGTCTGGAAGAATGCTTTGGCCGGTATCTTTCCGATCGGGAGGCGGCGGTCATGCAGGCCGTTATCCTCGGGAATCGTTCGCGTGTCCCGGATTGGTTGTATGCCCTTTTTAAGAAAACCGGGACTGCGCATGTCCTGGCGATCAGCGGTTTGCATGTCGGGATCGTGGCCGGCTTATTTTTTCTTTTTTTCAGGATATTCCCGCTCGGCCGCAGGGTTCAAATTATGTTGACCGTATTGTTGCTGGCGGGTTATGCCTTGTTGACCGGCGGCCGGCCTTCGGTGGTCCGGGCCGCGATCATGGCGTCTGTGGTGTTGCTGGGATTTGTCCTGGAGCGCGAGACCGACAGCCTGAACTCCCTATGCCTGGCGGGTTTCATTTTGCTGTTGATAAATCCGTTGAATATTTTTGATATCGGCTTTCGGCTTTCCTTTACGAGCGTGTTTGCCATCATCCTGCTTTATCCCGTCATCTTGGGATATCTTCAGAAATGGCCGCCAGCTCAGAGGAATCATTTTTTTAGATTCATATGCCAGGCTCTATCCGGGTCCCTGGCGGCCTGGCTCGGCGTTGCCGGATGGATCGCCTATTATTTCAGGATCATCACGCCGGTGACCGTATTTGCCAACATTTTGATAATCCCGCTTATTGCCGTTAGCGTTGCTTTGGGATTCGGACTTTTGGCCTTCAATGGATCAGCTTTACTGGGAGGGTGCTTTGCTGCTTGCATCAAGATCATCTTGAACCTGATGGTCGCGCTGATATATTTTATCGAAAAAATTCCCGGTGCGTATTTTTATCTATCTGTCTAAAATATTGCTGTTAAGGCATTTATGAAAAAAGCGAAACGGATAAACAGATAGCGCTTCCAGAAATTATTCATTGAATACTATAACTAGTATTTCGATATAAAGATATGTTAAACTTTATCCAAAGAGATGCTTTCTTCCAACACGCCGTATTTGAGTCTTTTTTGATAACGGCTAGCCACGGGTTGGTAAAGATGTTTTATACGCCTGATAAAGAACCATTACGCAGGCCTGTTCAGGCCATGGCTCCGGAGAGCTATGGACAGCAGAAGGACTTTCTGACAGAAGTCAATGCACGGGCATGGTTTAAGCCTTTTCTTAAAGAAGTCCTCGAGCAGGCCGAAAAAAAAGTCGAGCCTTTTTCGGTCGTTTTTATGGATCTCGACCGTTTTAAGAAATTTAACGATAAATGCGGACATACCTTTGGAGATGAAATCCTTAAATATATCGGCAGCAGTTTGAGGCTGACCTTCCAAGATGTCCCCTGCCAAATTTTTCGTTACGGTGGAGATGAATTCGTCATTATCTTTCCGAATAAGCCCCCGAGGGAAGCCCTGCGCATGGTGCAGCTTTTGAAACATAACATGGCTCATCGCCCCGTTCTTTTTAAGGGCAAGTTTTTTAAGATGACGGCCAGTTATGGTATCGCCGGTTATCCCAAAGACGGCCGGACCATCGAAGAGCTGGTCCGGAAGGCCGATATGGCGCAATACACTTCCAAAAGTCAGGGGCGTAACCTGGTTACGTTGGCCAGCGAGATTAAAACACGACGTTTTTTCCGCCGGGTTCTTTACTTCAATGTATTTGTTATTTGGGTGATATTGTTTTCATATACTTGGCCCGTTTTGATCAGAGGAGCGGAATCATTTCTGGGTTATCTTGCACCAAAAGTTATTCAAAAGGAGTTTGATTCAGTTGTTTTAATGAACGGGATGATCATCAGGGGCAAGATTATTCATGAAACCCATCAGAGTTTGACCATGGAATATCAAGTCAAGGGGCGTAAACTCTCGAAATATCTAGAAAAGGATAGTATCCGGGAGCGGACCTACGGCAGACGAACGGGTTCTGAAGA
>CAZBSU010000102.1:0-7231 GCA_964494745.1 uncultured Planctomycetales bacterium
AGTCATGTCCGGTATCGGGTTGATATTAATCTTCGCTTTTGCGTTGGCGTTGGGAATTCTCCTGGGGCAAGTTAGCCAACTTAACCGGGGATTGTTTGAGGGGCCGGATCAATCCGAAGAGATTAATGAATCCAAGAAAGATAACGAATCCAAGGAGCCCAAGAAGCCGCTTGTTTATTTCGGCCGGTCGGAGAATTTAGCGCCTTTATTCAAGGATCGCCACAGTAAAGGATTCACTAGCGTATCTTCTTTATTGAGTATAGGCAGTTTGGCAGGGCTGTTGTTAACCATAGGGACCTTCCGTGGCGGGATCGGTGCTCTGGCAGCGGCCCTGCCTTCTGCCGCCTTGATCGTGATCATGGCCGTCTTGGGGAGAGTGGCTGTTTATCTTATGACCAGGGGACAGGGGATGAATGTTCAAGGTAAAGGTAGAGGTAAAGGTAAAGGAAAAATAAGTGGTCAGGGAGGAAGGGTCAAAGGTCAAAGTATTGTGCCTTATTTCGGGCCGCTGCAAAAGGTGCCTCACTTACCGTGGCTGGTGATGAGCATCGCTGTTTCGGCAGTTGCAGCGGCCCTTTCTAGATTTAGGATGTCTGGTGTCTTCGAAAGGTCGGTTGGGCCGGACTTCTCCGTGAACGGAGGCATGGATCTGGAGGATGCCATAGATGAGTACATGGATCTGATGAGTGCCGGAAAGCTTTTCTATATAGAAGATTTCACCCGTCATACCCGATTGGGGGCGCTGGTGGGCGCGGCTGAAGACCTTTACGAGGAAATCACGGGCCGGGATATTCCGGTTAAGGTCGCGGGGATCAAGCTTTACTGGATCAGAGAACAGACGGATTATCCGGCGTTCTGGCTGTTTTATGGAGATCAGATCAAAATGTGTGTCGGTCCGCTGGCGGATGAGTTTGATATCCTGCATGAGTTTTTCGCGATCCACGACAAGACCCCGCACGATCTGAACTGCGTGCTGGCTGATGATAGTATTTCGTTACGCATACGCAAGTCTATTTACCGGGTTGTTTTAAACGCGCATAAGAAAGATGAGAAAGGCTATCACGAGATCGCGGGTTACCGGCGTCTGGCCCGGCCCGATCGCCGGGTCATTCAGCGCTGTTTCCGGGAGGTGCGGGCCCAGGGCAGGCCGTATGATGACTGGAGCGACTTCAGCCAGATCGGGCCTGTTGAGCCGGTTCCGCCGGGACGGCCGGTGTCAAAGGATCAACGGAAGAGGGCAGATCTAAAGCGAGGCGATAAAGGTAAAGAACCCCAAGACCGCGCGGATGCCGAAGACCGGATCTCCGAAGAAGGCAGGCGGTATGCCGAAGAAGCGGTCCGGGCCGAAAGAGTCGCTCAATTGATTGCAGAATGGGATCAAAGCCATTCTGTGGCTATGGAAGATCGGATTATGGAGATCGTCCAGAAGTGGGGCGACGAAAAATTAAGCGGTATTATCAGCCTGTTATTCAGCGGTTTTCCGTTCGATAGAGCCAGCGGTTATTATTTGCGCAGATTTTTCAAAAAGTACAACTTGATGGTCTTGGTTTATCAGGAAGGAAGACGGTATAGGATTCTGATTGGGCCCATTAGGAGCTTTATTCCCGTTCGGTACGCGGGCTTCAGGCGAATCGAACTGGTTGAATCCGATTATGCCCGGGATATATCCGGCGGGATATGTTTTGTCGCCGAAGAGATAGGGCTATCCGAGGCGATGGTTATTACTAATAGCAAGGAAGACGGTAACGATTGGGATTCGCTGCTTCTGAGGATTCTGCATGAGGCCGGGCATGGCTTCATGGACCAGGCCGGGATGGCGAGGAAAGGCATGGATCTCGGCATGTTATCGGAATACGCGGCGCATCTTTATACCCTGGCGTCGAGCCCGGCGAATACGGCGGCACAAAAATATTTTTCTGATATCATCACCATGTCTGTCCGTTCGGGAGAGGCGCCCCATGCAAGGGGTCGGCAGGAGCTTATTTCGCGTTTTGCACGCAAAGCCGGAGTGCCGGAGAGTAAACAACAATTATTAACCCTCTCTATTTCGGATATCCATCGTATCGCGGAAGAATTGCTGGCTGACTTTTATCAGGAGATTTTTCAAGAAACGCCGGCCTTCCCGGATATAACGGGCCGCCGGCCGATTGCCGCCACGCCTGCCAATGCCTGGGCCATGCCCGAGATCAAAGCACGGACACGGCATGAAGGTCACTGCCAAAAAGGTGGCGTGCTTCTCACGACACTCTTATGCTTATCGGCGGGCGCGGGCCTTGGGTTCGCGTATATCAAGAATATCCCGTTTTCGGCAATGGCGCTGGCGACGATTACGTCAGCCGCCGTAAAGACGATCTTTGATATCTTCGTGATTATCGTTCTGGCCGCCAGCGTTGCCTTGCTTATTCAGGCGCTGCGGACTCCGCTGAGGAAGGTTGACACGACCCTGAGGGTAAAACAAATTCAGACGAAAAAGAAATACGCCCGTTTCTTTAAACAACACATCATCCTGATTTATGCCATCGTTGTCTTCGGATTGGGGATCACTTTGCTTGTCGCGTCTTCGGTTGATTGGCGATGCTTTATCGTCTCAGCCCGTTTTGCCGAATTGGTTATTCACAATATTGTTCTGGATGATTTGATTTTTGTTCTGGCCGGCGTCGTTGGCGTCCTTTGGTTTGTTATTGTATTGGAGCGAAAGGCGTTGGAACACGAGACGAAACTCGTAAGAGCCCAGAACGGGATCCCTCCCACATCCGAGCTTCGCGGTTCGCCTGCCGTGTATGCTTACGTCGAGAATATCAAGCGCAAAGGCGTGGTCCTGGCCCCGCATGACAAACGCTGCGCGCAGGATGCGCCGTTCGTGTTGAACGCGGCCGTTCGCAGTTTTAAACTGCCCCGGCCCGGCCTCATACGCTTTGTCTATCTTATCCTCAAAACAATTATTCTCCGCTACCGGACTTTAAAGAAGGATGTCCCCCGGCCGGGTACGCTGACACTCCTGCGCGCGTCCATCAAAAGCGCGAGAAAGACCTGGAGACAGCTGGCCTGCCCGTATGTCAACCGCAAAGGGATCCTGCGGCTGCTGTTTCCGCGTATCGTCACGCATGAGATAGAACCGGGACTGCGGCGCTCGGTGATCGGACTGGTCATCCATCATCAACCGGATAAGATAACCGATTTCACCTACAGCCCGGCGGGAAAAATGGCTTTTATCCGCGGAGAGGTTATTCCGCTTGACTTGAAGATGCTGATTCCGGAAGATGACCGACTGGTCGACAACATGTATCAACGGTTAAACTCCCCACTTGATTTGTTCGCTCAGGATGAAGAAATTGATGAATATAATGCCGAATTCCTGAGCGGGGCAAAGTTAAATGCAGATCGCAAGCAGGTCATTGCGCTGGAAGACCCGCGCATCCTGGAAGAAAGAGATCCCGAAGACGGCAGGGATTATATTTATATTTATTTGACTGTTGTCCGGCATGACGGGTCCTGGTATTCGGCCTGGACGCGGCATGACAAATGTTGTTTTCTTAAGAAGGTCAGGTCTAAGATCAGGCATCCGCAGCGGGACATAAAGTGGAAATGGTCCCCATTGGAACGCTGCATCGAAGACGGGCCGAGTGCGGATCAGAATATCAAGAATTTTGTGCCCTATGGCCAGCCATGTGAAGGCCATTGGTATGCGCATTACCGCCCGTCGCAGGACGGCAATTCGACGATCCGTTTGGCATTATCGCGGCACGGTTTGAAGGGGCCGTGGAAGGATGCCGGGCTTTACCGCAGGGTCACGACCCCGGATGTTTGGCTGGGAACCTCAGCTTTTGTGGCCGGCATTACCGAAAACAGGCTTAACTTCATGATGATTCATTATGCCCGCCGGGTCAGGTATCCGAAATATAAAGATGAGAAGGGATATGACATACGCCTGCTTGTCACGCCTTGTGAAAATCCACATGAAAGGGTTTTTGAGGCCATTCTCCTTGAAGCCGATGAAGTTTATGCCTTTGAAAAGGAAGAGGGTTGCTGGTATCCGGGCGCTATTTACAGCTGCGGTGCGATACTCAAGACCTTTGACCCGCAGGCTGGCCGGTATGTTTTTGATCTTTATTACAGCGGTTCCGACACAGCCGTGTTGCTGGCCGAGGCCTCGGTCATCATCAAAGGGAAGATGAATCACCGGGCCTTGACGCTGCCGTATAGCCGTCACATGCGGGAGTCTTTGATTGCTCTCACCCATGCTCAGTTTCCCAACGGCCGGAAACGCCGGGAAGCCGATATGGTGTCTCCGGTCGAGGGGATGGAAGGCGAAGATGATGACGAAACGCCCCCGCCAACGAAAGGGACGGGGGGCAACCTTTGGCTGATCGGCTTGGTGACAGCCGGACTGTTAGCGGGGATTCTATTCGGATTAACCTGGGCGGGCGTTGGGATATCCGGCGGCATGGTGCTGGCCTATTTGCCGTTTATAGGCTTTTTCAGCCTGGAGGACGAGGGTGAAGACGACAAATCATTAAAAGAACATGTCGAACAAGAAATCACGACAACCCATGAACGCCGCGCCGTCCTGTATTTTAACAAGCAGATGTATCCCGAAGCGCTGCGTGAGGCCGAGATTATTCACGATCTGGAACAATATCAAGACAGCTTCCAGATGAATTACCTTTTCGGCGAGATATTCCGTTTCGGGGAAGATGCCGGTATTGCCTCTTATGAAACGGAAGTCAAAAAGCATGTTATCCGCGCGCGTTTGAGGACCGCGGTCAGGCATTACACCCGCGCGCTTGAGCGCGTTTATCAGGCCCCGCATTATTATGCGGAGGTTTTGGAGATGACTGCCCTGGCTCATATGCTGCTGGCGCATTACGAGGAGAGGCTTTATCAGCGGTGGGATTTATTGGAAAAGGCTGAGCGGTTGATCAGCCGGGTTGAGGTGAAGGGCTGGCTGGAAGAACGTTTATCACAGGAGATCAGATCAAGGAGAAAGGCGGCTAAGCGGGAGTTTCTCGCGGCTCAGGCAGAAGCGGCAAACGAGGCCAGGAAACGGGAAGAAAGCAAATTCACGGATGCGGGTCTTCGGCCGCAGCGGCACCCGCTCGACAATCGGCAGGATCATGTCCTGTATATGTTCGGGCAGGCCTTGAAGGCCAAGCAGAACCGCGATTATACCCGGGCCGTGGCCTGTTTCCGCAAATCAATTGGTTATGCTCAACGGGTCCCGGAAATGAAGAGAGGTATCATTAAGGCCGCGACTCTGCATTTAAGCGATATTTATATCCAGCAAGGGCAGGGAGCTATCGCGTTAAGATATCTGCAGGGTTTGCGTAAGGTCTATTCCCTGTCTTTAAACGATCAGTTGAAGGTCTTGGCGCGGATAGCGAAAATTTATTTTAAGATGGGGCGTGAGGACGAATTACTGCATATCTTGAGGCAGGGCTTTTATCTATTCGGAAAACACCGCCGCCGGATAAGAAAAGCGAAGGATCCGGAGGCCTTAACGGCTGCTGCATATATTTATTATTGGGCCGCTCGGCAAAAGATCACGCAGGCCCAGGAAATCGAAGATGTGGCCTTGGCGGCCGAGGCCCAGGATACGTTTAAAGTGGCGCTGGGATTGTTCGCCTTAGGCGGGGATGACATGCGTGTTAAGGCCGCGGCGCATGCTGAAGCGGCTTATAAGACAGCGGCCAGGATACAAACCAAGCAGAAACGGAGACAGGGCTCCGGGACACGCCCAAGAAATGCCTCGGGCAGAAGATTGCGGTCTTTCGGCGGCAGCGCGGCCTTGGTCATGGCCGGCGTCTTCTTCGGCGAGACGGCCCTGATCTGGGCCGGTTTGGTCGTGGCCGCGGCCGGCATCCTGGCGGTTATCGGCACCTGGCTGGCCAGGCGGATCAAGAGCCCGCCGGCTGCGGCCACGGATTACGTTTCCCCGCGCCATACCCGGGCCCGTTTCCCGCGGGAAGCCCGCCGCATTGATGAATCCTTTGACGAGCTCAAGGACCTTACCGACCCCGCGAATTATGAATGGATCATGACCATGTATAACGAACGGGAGCGTCTGCTCCCGTCCGGAGAAGACGCCCTGCGTGTGCACATTGAAGAGAATCAGGCCATCAAACGGTTGAACCCGAATTACAATTGGCGGATTCTGGCGGTTGACGATGGCACGCCGTATTCGGCCAGCAAGAAATTGGTCGACAAACTCTGGCCGGTTATCCGGCGGGAATACGCCGATCGCGGCGAGATATTGGACGAAGACCAAGTGCGCGCGATCGCGATCCCGTATCAGTTAAGAAAGATTGTCGGCACACGCAAGGGCGGGGCGGTTATTATCGGTTTTTATGAGGCCTACAAAGCCGGCTGGGCCGATTATATCGGCCAGATCGATACCGATACCTCAACCGATATGCGCCAGGCCGGGTTCCTGGCCGCGCCGCTGGCCAGAGGAGAGGCGGATGTTGTCATTGCCTCGCGCGGCAGCAAAGGCGGCACATTTATGTCTGATCATAGGCTTAAACTTTGTTCGCGGATAATGGCCAAGGTCTCCAGCCGTATTTACAACATTGCGGTGCGCATGATCCTGTTGCCGTTATGGCGGTTTCGCGATACCCAGCGCGGATTCAAGCTGTTCAAACGGGAGGTTGTCGGTGACATCCTTAAATTTGTCCGGGAACGGAATATGGCCTGGGATACGGAATTCATGCTGGTCGCTGTGTTGATGGGCTATCGTGTTAAAGAGGCCGGCATTTTCTGGTATGACTCGGCCATAGCTACTTCAATACAGATGTCCCATGATGCACCGGCAATGCTTTGGGCCGTCATGAAGCAGGTCCGTCACATTCTGCGGCACATTTTTGTCCACAGATATACGAAAGGCATGGGGGCGGAGGCGTTTGATTATCAAGACCGGATGATCATGGCCTGGGAATTGCTCGGCCTAACCCAGGCGCAAAATTTCCATAAAAATTGCCTGTACGATTTTCTTTGGCCCTGCCAGCAGAAAGAGCTTCTTGCCAAATTGCGTCTGGACGATATGCGCGTCATTACTTTCGAGGACGGGACCAAGGTGCGCGTGATCAGCGTTAAGGCAGCCAAGCGGATTCTCGGCGCGGAAGCGGTCCGGGATATTCCGATCGCCGATGAATTTCAGCCGACCCGTGAGGGCATCGACGTCCTGCATGTCGACCGCAAAGGCTCCCGGGCCCTGGCGGATGTAGTCGAGGGCTGG
>CAZBSU010000103.1:0-7198 GCA_964494745.1 uncultured Planctomycetales bacterium
CTATCCCCTCCTCCACCCGAACCGCCGCTGCCGCGGCTACCAGCCCCAGCCGTTCGAAGACCCGATTTCCCGCCATCATATCCGCCTCCGGAGCCACTGCCGGCCCCACTCCCAGATCCACCACCAGGAGCACCTCCGGTGCCTCCACCAGGGCCACTGCCGGCACCGCCTCCTGCGCCTCCTCCAGTTCCGCCCCCTGCGCCTCCGCTACCCGATCCGCCTCCGGAACCACTCCCTGCCCCACCGCCAGCGTCGCCACCCGGCCCGGCTGCCCCTTTACCATCATTAGCTCCTGCAGCAGCTCCACCTCGGGAACCACCAGCCGCCCCCGTCTGATCCTGGCCGCCCGGTGCCGCCGGCTTTTTCATCTCTTCTTCAGCGAATATTTCTTCATCGTCACCGAAATCGTACCGACCGATCGTCTTGGGATCAATAATCAACTTGGCCACCTTCATCGCCGCTTTGACATCCTGGGCACTAGCCTTTTTCCCTTGAAGATCCAATTTAATCACCTTCAATAAATTCTCGGTCATATCAATCTTATGCATAAACTGAACAATCTTGTTCAACGGCCCCTCACATTCCAAAACCGCGTGATAAAGGATAAACCCCTTTTTGGGCTCGTGGCCAGCCGGGTTGAGCTTGGTCAGATCAATCTCGGATTCCGAGGCCAAGAGCTCAACGGTCTTCAGAAATCCGGCGATAATCTCCTCTTCTGTTTTGTTTTCATCGGTCTGAAACTGTTCAAAGGCCTCTTTCTCCTTGACAATCTTGTCCCGATAAGCCAAAAACCGCAAATCGCGCTGAATGACATTTTTCTTTTCCGTGATCTCTTCCTCAACCACATCCAGCCGCGAAAGCACCGGCCGCAAAAAAAGGGCATCAAACAAGGCCAGGATGACGGCCGCGATGGCGAAATAAAAGATCTTCTTCTCGGTATCAGATAATTTTGAATAAAATTCCTGGATCATGATATAAGGATGGCCTCAAATAGTCTTTATTCCGCCGGGGCCTCGGCGTCCCCTTCTTCAGCTTCGACAAGTTCCTCTTCGCTTTCATCGGCGGCACTCTCCAGACGAAAGGCGATCTCAAACGCCGCCGCGTCCTTTCCGCGATCTTTCTTCGCGGTCGTCGACGTGGTCTTGACCGCCTTAAACAATTCCGAATCCTCAAGCGCACTGACAAAATTGAACACCCGCGACATGGAGGCCGATATCCCCCGAATGACAATATGGCCCTCCTCGTTCAGCGTGACATTCTCGAGATAGATCTCGTCAGGGATCAAACGGTAGATCTCCTCCAGCGTCTGGAGGGGGACCATGCGGCTGTTGACAAAGCCTTTGACAATGCGGGTCTTCTGGGCCATGCTGTCCAGGGCCAAGACCTGCCGGTGATATTTGACAAAACTCTCTTTTAAATGATCCAGCGATAATCCCCTGAAATATATCTTGCCAAAAAAAAGCGCGCAGATCAAAACCAGGATCGAGAGAACCGAGATGCCGAGCTTGACGACCTCGCGACCTTTTTCCTCAATCGTGCGCTTCACCTTCACCTCATCGGGCGTCAAATCGACCTGAACGTCATTGAGCGCGCCGCCCGCGGCCACAAGATCCAGGAAAGAATCATCCGTGTACTCGGAAACCAGCTTCAACATGACCGGCTGGGGCGCTTCGATTAGGTCAAGATACGGCATCACCTTGATGGTGGCCTTGAGTTTTTCCTGAAGGGGACCCTGCAGATCCTTAACCTTGGCATCATCGCTGGTCAATAAATAGGTCTCGGGCAATTTATTGATATCCTCGTTCTGATAGACCTCAACGGAACGGGCGATCTCTTCGATCAATTTTTCCCGCGCGGCCGCTCCTTCCTTAACCAAATGCCTCATCCCGATCGGGATATTGCGGTAGGTCGCCACGGTACGGTTGAATTCAATCGTAAAATCCGTCGTGTTATCGGTGACATTGATGATCCCCACCGGGATATCGTCTTCTTTGGCCTCTAAGGCGTCGCCGTAAAATTTGGCGATCGCCTCGGGTGCGAAGACAACCTTGACGATCCTCACCCCCGCCTGCTCGTAAAACTCCATCTGCTGCTTGATGATGTCATGCTTAATAATCAAAAGAAGGACCTTGGTGTAATTGCGCTGAAAGACATCAATCTTGATGTAGCCGATCAGGATCTCCTCACGTGAATACGGGGTATGACGGCCGGCCTGCAGATCGATGATAGAACGGATCTCTTCGGGATCCAAAGAGGGGATCTCGATATTCTTGGTCGTGACCAGACCGGAGGGAATCACGCAAAAGGCCTGCGATTTTTTGACCTTGAACTCCTCTAAGGCCTTGGTGATCACATTCAACCGCTCTTCGGGTGACAGCTGGCGCACACTCTGCCGGAAGACCTGGAGCACCTTCTTAGCGCCACCGGTCATTTGCAGCTGCGCCATCCGAAGGGAGTCCTCGGTCAATATGATGCCGAGCAGTTCTTTGGCCTTGTTGAACATAAGCAACCTTTTCCCCCTATCCACCAGCCCAGGGCAATGCTGACTCCGCTGGGGGATGCCGCCTTTCTTCCTTCCAATAAAATATTCTACCACTCTTACCTTCAAAAACACAGGTGATGGTCATGGTTTCTGCCCGACCGCTCAAACGTCCCTCGCTTTCGATCCGAAAGAAAGATGAGGATACGCCCACCCGCTCAAGCTTCAACAATTCATGCAGCCGGCCTACCTGGTCTTTTGCCAGGGCATTCTTGGCCGGCAGGGTCAAGCTGTTGGTGTCCTGATTGACCATAAACATATAATCATCTGCCGTCGCATCCAGGCCGTCCGGTCCGCGGCGGATCGTCAGGATCTGCTGAGCCGCCTCCTGCGTCAGTCCCAAAGCAACCAAAACCAGTTCGCTCGTGGTATTAATATTGACTTCCCCCGAGCCATAGACCGTGACAACGTCAAACAGCCGTTCAAAAAGATCGGGGCTCATTCCGTCCACCAAGCGCAGCTCTTCCAAGTGCTCGAACGGCTTTTTCTTCAGCTCATAGGGAAATTCCAGATTTTCATAAAACGCGTCACTATAAAAACCAACGATGTCGGTTTCGCCGTATTCCCGCCAGCTGATAATGGCCCGGGCCAGATCATCCGCCCGCTCCTCATCGATCCGGCCGGCCAGGGCGATCAGACGTTTGAGCGTATAACGGTCAGCCTTGTTTAAGTTAACCCGTCTTTCCTCGTCCGTTAAACCGTATTGCCGCACGTCATCGGCCTGGCCCAAAGACGCAACGTCATAACCCACCTCGAACGAACCAGGCCCGAATCTTTGTGCCCGGAAGACGACCGGGTCATTGAACCAGGCCTGTTTGTGGCTGCCCGAGACCGGCAGCCCCTGCCCGAGATGGCGGCTGTCAAAAACCGCCTTGGCCTTTCGGACACCCGCTTCGGCGAGATGTTGCAAGGCGCTCCTTTTCTCAAGCCGCGATAAAAGCGTGATCTTTTGGCGGACATGCACCCCGATCGTCACGGCAAAAACGCTCAGGAACCCCAAGACCCATAAGGCCATAATCAGGATCGTGCCCCGGGGGTATTTAAGTCTCGGTCCCATCATAATATCGTCGCCACCGGGATGTTAATAAGTCGCCGGACGGACCGTAAACGGCCCTTATCCTCGATGATATCCATCTCGACCAAAATAGCGGCCGGCATAAAACCTTCCTCGCCTTGCGGCGCGTCGGGCCCGATCTCCCGGGCATAAGCATAGTCAAACCGCACCGATTGAACCGAAGAGACCAGGTCCTGCGGCGAACCGTAACGTCCTTTTAAAGCCTGGGAATAATTGGCCTGACGCCGGCAGATGCGCCTGTGGCGTTTATCAAAAAAATACTCAACCTTACCGATCTGGTCCGCGTAAAGGATACGGCCCGACGTCTTGACTTTATCTTCTCGGATACGAATCACGGACGGGAACGCAAAGCTATCGGCCCCGAGCTCAAAATCAATCTGCGAATAAATAACGGCATTATGCAAATCCTGCTTAAAACGGTCCAGGAAGAGAAGCACCTCCTCGTCCGTGCCACTGCGCTGGGTTCGCTGCCAGATGGTTATGCCGTCGGCCAAGGCGCGGTACAAGGCCGCACCGATGACAGCGGTCAGGGCCGTCACCAAAATCATCTCGACCAGGGTGAATCCCCGCGGATAAAAACAAGACCGGAATTTCCCTCTGGATGTAAGCATCCGAAACGCCTGCCTTTAAAATTTAGAAAGATACGCCGACCGGGTTAATTGAAAACCGCGGTTGCGTTCTTGCCACGACAATATCATGTCCACCCTCTGGATATTCGGCAAAGACAAAACCGGTGAAAAACGGGATTGAAAACGAAAGACGACCTGATGGTTGTTCAAGACGATATTCTCGATCTCATTCTCTTCGTAAACCGGGACCTCGGCGTCCTGCTGAAAAGCGAACTGCAGGCTCGCGATCTTATGATCAAGCAGATTATGGGCATACGAGCGATAGATCATATGACGCTGAATCGACAGGGCCGACAGCAGACCGCGATAAATCATGCTGATCCCCAAGGCCAAGATCACGACCGTGACCATCAGCTCGAAAAAAGTAAAACCGTTCTTGGCCGGCAGCCTTAATCGCATTAATCATCAATCCCAGTTAACGATATCATCCTCGCCACTTTCCGGATCGCTCCCCGTTGAATACAGATCATAATCCAGGCGATACTCACCCGGAGACTTATAATAATACGGATTCCCCCACGGATCGATGGGGCTCTTCTCAATATACGGCCCATTCCAGTTCTGCGGAACCGGGCTCATGTTGGGGCGGCTGAGCAAGGCCTCGAGCCCTTGATTTGTCGTCGGGAAGTTGCCGTTATCGAGTTCGTACAATTTAAGCGCCGTGGCCAGATGCGATTCGATATCCGCTTTGGCCACCGCCCGTTTGGCCTGTTCCGAACGGCCGGTCAACCGCGGCACGACCATGGCCACCAAGGCCCCGAGAATAACGACCACGAGAATAATCTCGGTGAGGGTAAAACCCGCGGCCCTCTTGTTCTTAAATCCCCGACCAAACCTGCGGTCTTGTTTCATATGATGCCTCCTCCTTTGATGGATCGAACCCATTGCTCTTCAAGATCAGAAAGATTGTCAATCCGGCCGGGATAGGCCTTGCGCAAGGCCTGGATGAACGTGCGGCCGTCACGCAGTTCCCGGCAAAGACGTTGAAAAGACCTTTGACCGTATTCCTTTAACATGAAACGGATCAGACATAAACTCTGTGCGTAAAAGACCTCCACCTTGGTCGGGTCGCTCTCCTGGCGGATATCCCATTGGTTCAAAAAATCCAGATAAACATACTGCCCTTGCTGGACAAGATGCCGCATCAGCCGTTCGGCCCGTTCGACCTTGCCGGCCTCCTCCATTTGGGCCAGGCCTTCCTCGAACCAGATCGGCACATGCTGCCGGTCCGGGATAAAATCCTGCAGGATCAAATGACTGATTTCGTGCGGAAGCAGGCCGTCCAGAAACCCACGCTCCTGAGGGTAGGTGGCGATCATTCGGGAGCGGAAAACCTGTGAATCGCGGGCCGCATAGCCCAGGGACCAAAGCGGCTGTCCCGTTTCAGCGGAAAAAGTGCGGCTGTCGCGGAAAAGCACGATACGAACACGTTCTTCCCAGGTCCAAAACTTCGCCACCCGCTGATAGCCGATGCGGTCCCCGATGCGGTCATAATAGTGTTCGGCGGCCCGTAAGACCTTGCGGGCGAGATCGCGTTCGACCGACGCCTGATAGAGCACGACAAAATGTTTCCCCTTAAACTCCTGCCATGTCTCCTGGGCGAACAACGGCCCCTGGGCGAGGAATAAAAAAAACAAGGCACTCACCAGGCATTGACGCATGATCATATTGGGACTCCGGCTACCCGGACTTTCACGATACCATCATGTCCAGGTTAAAGATCGGCAACAGCATGGCGATCACGATCATGCCGATGATCGAACCGACCAGGATGATCAAGATCGGCTCCAACAGTGTGGTCATGACCTTCAGGGCATCATCCGTTTCCTGATGATAGGTCTCGGCAATATCCTCGAGAGAACCGGCCAAATTGCCGCTTTCTTCGCCGACGGCGATCAAATACCCGACCATATCCGGCATAAACTTAATCTGTCGCAGAGTCTCGCCGAAAGAATGACCGGCGATCATCTCCTGGCGGCATTTCTCCAATTCACCGCGGATCTCTTCATTGTCGACCGTCTGGATGGCCAAATGAACACCGCGCACGATCGGCACCCCGCTGCGCAACAGTAGCCCGAGCGTTCGGCAAAAACGCAGGATATCCACCTTTAGCAAAAAAGAACCGATCGCCGGAAATTCCAATTTGATGCGGCTGAGCCGTAAACGAAAAGCCGGAGACTTTGTTATCCGGATCCAGGCACCCAGCGCCGCCAGGGCCCCCAGAGCCAGATACATCCAGCCGTGAATAAAAAAATCACTTATCTGAATCACGATTCTTGTCGGGGCAGGTAAGGCCTGGCCGAATTGATTGTAAACCACCGCCAATTTGGGCAGGACATAGGTCAAGATAAAGACCACCGAGCCGGTCCCCAGGAAGGCCATCAGCGCCGGATACACAAACGCGTTCTGAACCTTGGCCGCGATCTCATGGCGGGTTTTCAGATAGGCCGCCAATTCCGCCATGACATCATGCAACGTACCGCTTTCCTCTCCGGCCTTGATCATGGCGGTGTAAAAAGGCGGAAATATTCCAGGGTATTCTTCCAAACAATCTGAAAAAGACCGGCCCTCGCGGATACCCAAATGCAGACTCTCCAGCAGATGTTTGACTTCGAGATTTTTTTGCTGGTGGGCGATGATCTCCAGGGCCTTGAGGATGGGGATTCCGCCTTTCAGCAAATTGACCATTTGCCGGCTGAAATGATAAACGGTTTTGCTGCCCATTCGCCCAAATCGGCCGCCGATAATGCGGCCTTTGTTCAAGGCGATGGCCTCAACACTCACGGGCAACAGGCCCATTTGATTGATCTTTTCAACCGCGTCTTCGCGATCCTCAGCGATGATCCGGCCGTTGACCGTTTGGGCCTCTTTGTCTTTGGCCTTATATTCGAAACTCGGCATAATCTTTTCCCCGGGTTAAGTTAAATAACAAATCGTCAGGCCTATCACCGATCC
>CAZBSU010000104.1:0-7178 GCA_964494745.1 uncultured Planctomycetales bacterium
CCTCCCTGATCCCCGCGGTGGCCTTGCAGGGGCATGCCCCTTACCGGGCCGTCCTGACGCACGGTTTCGTGGTGGACGGGGATGGGCGCAAGATGTCCAAATCGCTCGGCAATGTCATCGCCCCGCAGGATATCATCAAGCAGAATGGGGTTGATATCCTGCGCCTGTGGACCGCGGCCAGCAATTACCACGAGGATATCCGTTTGTCCTCCGAGATCATTGACCGGCTGGTGGATGCCTACCGTAAGATCCGCAATACGGCCCGTTACCTGCTCGGCAATCTGTATGACTTTATTCCCGATCAGCATGGGCTGCCGTATGTCCAGCTTTTGCCGGTCGACCAGTGGGCCCTTTATCAGCTTCAGGCCCTGGAGACGTCGGTCCGACAGGCCTATCAGGATTATGAATTTGCAAAGGTCTACAAATTCATATATTCTTTCTGTAATGAAGAGTTGTCCGGATTTTATCTTGACATATTGAAAGATCGTTTGTATACTTCCTCATCCTCGGGACGGGAAAGACGTTCGGCCCAGACCGTTCTTTATCATCTGGTGAGCCGCCTGGTGCGGCTGTTGGCCCCAATGATCCCTTTTACAGCGGAAGAGATCTTTCAGCACATGCCGAAGACCGCTGAGGAGCAGAAAGTCGAAAGTGTGCACCTGCTGAAATGGGATGATATGGCACCCGAATGGAAGAATGAGGCTGTTCATGAACAATTTTCCCTTTTCATGCAGCTTCGGCCCATGGTGTTAAAGGCCCTGGAGGATCAACGCCGCGCGGGCACCATCGGCAGTTCTTTGGAGGCCAAATTGATCTTTTCAACGGCCAGTGAACGGGATGCCGATTATTTGCAGCGTTTGGGCCAGGACCTGGCTTCCCTATTTATTGTGTCTCAGGTTCAGGTCGCCCGCTGTGATCATGTCACCGATCCCTTGGGTGAGGCCTTTGCCAAAACCGCGGTTCGGGTGGAAAAGGCCCCCGGTGAAAAATGCCCGCGCTGCTGGAAATTCGTGACGACCAGAGGGCAGGATCCGAATTGTCAAGATTTATGTGATCAGTGCGCGGCGGCTGTCCGGGCAGATTCGGCCTGTGATCAAAGTCAAATATAAGCAAAGGAGTCGCAAGCATGCCTCAAGCGAAGATGGATAAAAAACGTTTGGAATATTTCCAAAAACAATTGTTAAAATTGCGCGATGATATCCTGTCCGATATCAAAGGCATGAGCGCGGTTAATAATTCTGACAATCAACAGTCTGATTCAGAAAATGCCGGACATTCCACTCACATGGCCGATGTGGCCACTGATTTATATGACCGCGAGTTCAACCTGGGGCTCGCGTCCAATGACCGGGAGATCCTGCATAAGATCGAGGCGGCTTTGAAACGAATCGAAGACGGGACCTACGGCGTTTGTCTCAAGACCAAAAAGCCCATCCCGATTGCCAGATTGAAGGCGATTCCTTATGCCGAATACACCTTGGAAGCGCAAGAGGAAATCGAGAAGGAATCGCGCAACGGCAGGTGACTCTTTCTTTCTCAAGACTTTCATAACGTTGATCCTGGACCAAAAAGATTGGTGATGGCGTGTGGGACAGAAAATGAACAGGGATGATGAACCG
Organism: uncultured Planctomycetales bacterium; assembly: GCA_964494745.1. Lineage (GTDB taxonomy): Bacteria > Omnitrophota > Gorgyraeia > Zapsychrales > JANLHA01 > CAZBSU01. Next base: position 1,620 of record CAZBSU010000104.1, read on the forward strand.
CGGTTCGATCTTTTTTTATCTCTGATCCCGGTCCTGATCGTCGCGGGGATAATCTCCCTTGACCGCATCACCAAGATCTTCTTTTCCCATCTCTTGTCGGTCGGCGAATCTTTGCCGATCATCCGCCGTGTCCTGCACATGACCCTCGTCCACAATACCGGGATTGCCTTCGGCCTGTTCCGGGATCAGGGCATTGTTTTTATCATTATCCCGGTCATCGCCATCATTCTTTTGATTTATAATATTTTTTATTACCAGCGCAACCGCGAACAGATCAGCTGGACGTATTGCCTGGCCTTTTCATTGATCCTGGGCGGGGCGATCGGCAATCTGATCGACCGGGTTTCTTACGGGTATGTGATCGATTTCATTGATTTTCAGATCTGGCCGGTATTTAATATCGCCGACAGCGCGATCACGATCGGCGCGGTGATGATTGCGCTAAAATGCATTCCCCGCCGTCATAAAGGTTAACGGCCCGTCAGGGCAGGAGAACGAGGTCCGGCGGGGGAAGGGAGCGACAGTGTTTCCGGTTATATGCAGAATCGGCCCTTTAACGGTTTATTCCTACGGACTGATGCTGGCTTTGGCCGTGCTTATCTGCGCGTACTGCATGAGCCGGGACGGCCGGCGTTACCAGATCCCGCCAGAAAAGGTCTATGATTTTATCTTTTGGTGTGTGGTGAGCGGGATCTTGGGCGGACGGCTTTTATTTGTTTTTCTCAATGCCGGTTTTTTTATCCAGCATCCTCTGGAGATCCTCATGTTGCAGCACGGGGGGCTGGCCTGGCAGGGGGCCTTGACCGGAGGCGGACTCGGCGGCTGGTTTTATATCCGCCAACAAGGATTGCCTTTGGGTTTGATGCTTGATCTAAGCGCGCCCTATGTCGCCCTGGGGCAGGCCATTGGCCGGATCGGTTGTTTTCTTAACGGGTGTTGTTACGGTCGGGAGGTATCCTGGGGTATTTATTTCCCGGTGCACGATGCCCGCTTGCATCCCACCCAGCTTTATTCCGCGGCCGGGCTGTTGATGATTTTCTTTATCCTCAAAGGATTTCAACGGCGAACAAATATCCCCGGCCGGCTTATGGTTTTGTATCTTATTCTGACTTCCGCGCAGCGTTTTGGAGTGCAGTTTTTCCGGGCCGACCACATCCCGGTCTGGGCCGGGATGAGCGTCTTCCAGATTTTCAGTGTCGCGATCTTTATGGCCGGACTTCTGCTGGACCGCCTGTTCGTCATGCGTCATCGGCGCAAACGGAGTTCCTAGGGGCCTGCCACATTGACCGTCATGCCAAGCCATACCCTTACAGTCACGGAGGACCATCATCAAGAGCGGTTGGATATCTTTTTGGCCAAGAATGTCCCGGATATCCCGTCCCGAACATGGGCCAAACACCTGATCGAAGAGGGGTTTGTCACCGTTGACCATAAACAGGCCAAAGCCCATCACAAGGTTAAGACCGGCAATGAGGTCCGGGTCCAGATTCTGGATTTGCCCGGTGTTCCGGACATCGAGCCGGAGAATATCCCGCTGGATATTTTTTACGAGGACGACTCTTTGGCCGTTATTTATAAGCCGGCCGGCATGTTGGTCCATCCCACAAATACCTGCCGGACGCAGACTCTTGTCAATGCCTTGCTTTACCATTACCGCGAGCTTTCCTCGGTAAATGAGGCTTTCCGTCCCGGGATCGTGCATCGGCTTGATCGGGAGACATCGGGATTGATGCTGATTGCCAAGGATAATCGCACGCATATCCGTTTGGCGCGGGAGTTCGAGAAACACCGTGTTCATAAGAAATATGTTGCCTTGGTCCGGGGCAGGGTTGAATTCGAGGAGGGGGTGATCGATGCCGCCCTGGACCGCGACCCGCAGCATTTTGACAAGCGGTCCGTGGCTTATCATCAGGATGCTCAGGCGGCCAAGACCTTTTACCGCGTCATGAGGCGGCTCGACAGCCATGCGACCCTGGTCGGACTGTATCCCCGCACAGGCCGGACCCATCAGCTTCGGGTCCACATGGCTCATTTGGGTCATCCGATTCTGGGAGATGATAAATACGGGCAGGCCAATTCTTTTGGGCGCCTGGCCTTGCATGCGCAATCGATCGGGTTCCGGCATCCGCAGACAAAACATTTTGTTGAATTTTCCATTCCTTTCCCCTCTGAGTTCACCGTTGGATGATGGATCATGTCGCCCGGGCGGACTGGGAAGGGCGCCAATCACGTCCTTCTCAAAAAGTTTTGCCGCTGACGGAGCGGTTTTTTTTGAATTAATCTTTACTTGTCGGGTAATTAATTTATAATAATTTAGATATATTTTCTTTCGAAAGGGAATATCAAAGGAGAATGATTTATGGATAAGTCCGGAAAAACCTTGACGATTTTCTTGGTTGTTATTGCGGTGCTCCTGGTTTCCTTAACCACGATTGCGGTCTTCTTTTTTCTCAAGGAAGTCGAATTACGCAAGGTGGCCCAGGACCACGTCGAGCAACTTGAAGATTTGTCGGCCAAGCTTCAGACCGAACTCAAGGAGTCCAAGAAACAGATTTTTATCTATCAGGAAAAAAATAAGGAAATCGAAGAGGAGTTGGAAAACAGGCTTGATGATTTGGACCTCCAGACGGGGCTGAATGAAGAGCTCAAAAAGCAGAGCAAGGAATTGAAGGATGAGTTGGCTCAAGCCGTCCAGCTGCGTCAGGAACTGGAGCAAAAGTTTGATCAGGACTTGAATCAGGCCGAAGGCCGGATCGCCTCTTTGAGAAAAGAACTGGACACCATGACGTCGAAGAATGCCAATCTTCAGGAACTTTGCGAGCAATACGAAGAACAGCTCCAGCAGACCCGGGTCGCGGGCCCGGGAGCGGATGTCGCCGTTGGGCCGCAACAAATGGCGCCCGTGGCGGGGGACGAGTCCGGGGATGTGGAGCTGGAAAAGATCGTGGTCGTTCCGCCGACCGACGGAGAGGGGACGGTCCTCGACGTAGATCAGGAGAATGAATTTATTATCGTGAGTATCGGGGAAAAGGACGGCGTGGTCAAGGAGTCCGTCTTATCCATCTACCGCGACGAAACTTATTTGGGTGATGTCGTGGTCACTCAGGTCCTGCCCGACATGTCAGCGGCCGACTTCATCAAGCCTCTGACCAGCCAGGATGTCCGTCAAGACGACCGGGTCACCGTTAAAACCTCCGAGAAGTAATTTATCCCCATGGATTTGAGAGTCGAGAGGACGCGTGCACTAAAGGGACGCGTCCGCCTGCCTGCTTCGAAATCGTATTCCATCCGTGCCTTCTTGATTGCGGCCTGCGGCGGCCGTTCACGCGTCTTTGGCCCCTCTGATTGTGATGATGCCCGCGTTGCGCGCAAGGTCGCCGGATTATTGGGAGCCCGCGTTCAAAGACAATCGAAGAGTTCTTGGTCGATAGAAAAGAAATCTTCCTGGCGTGCCCCCCGGCAGGTGCATGTGGGCGAATCCGGCACGGTCCTGCGTTTCGTCTTGCCCCTTTTGGCCTTATCGCCGCATCCCTGCCAGGTTACCGGCAAGGGGACGCTGCGCGGCCGACCTAATCATCATCTGACCGAGGTCCTGCGTCGCCAGGGGGTCCGTGTCCGCGGGACCGGATCACGTGAGAGCATACCCATCAAATTGTCGGGTGGGACCTTTCGCGGCGGCCCCATCAGGATTGAAGGTAGTCTGAGTTCTCAGTTTATATCCGCGCTTCTCATTGCCTGTCCGCTGCTGTCAGAAGATACACGGATCACGATCAGAGGCCGCCAGGTGGTTTCGGCAGATTACATCAATATGACCGAGCTGGTTTTGAAAAAAGCCGGTGTCCGTATTCGCAGGATGAGCCCCCGTGTTTTTCGGGTGAAGGGCAGACAGATATACCGAGGGCTTGGGACATTCACCGTTCCGTCTGATTATGGTCTAGCGGCCTTTTTGATGGCTGCCGGGGTTTTAACATCATCGCAAATCAGGCTGGAAGGGGCTTTCCGTGATGAATGGCCTCAGGCCGACGGGCATATTTTTTCTTTTCTTAGACAGATGGATGTCAGGGTGACCCGCTCGCCGCGGATGATAAAAATAACCGGCCCGGTTCAGTTGCAAGGTGGCCGTTTTTCTTTAAAGGATTGTCCGGATTTGTTGCCGATCATGGCCGTCTTGGCCTTGTTTGCCGAGGGGCCGACCCGGCTGGTGCATATCCGCCACGCCCGCATCAAGGAGTCCAACCGCGTCTCCGACCTGCGCCGGGAGTTGTTGAAGATCGGGGCCGATGTTCAGGAAAGAGAAAATGAATTGATCATCAGGCCGAACAGGCAAGGGGAGGAATTTTTTTACCGCGGCGGCATGACCCTGGATTCTTATCAAGACCACCGTTTGGCCATGGCCTGGTCGGTGCTGGGGTTGCGTTGCGGTGTGAGAGTCAAGGGCATCGAGAGTGTCAGCAAATCATATCCCGCGTTTGTCAGGGATTTGCGTTCCTTGGGAGGCAAGTGCCGGATCAGCCGGTGACAGAACAAAATCGAATAATTCATATCAAAATCGTTGACAGCAATTTCCTTTTCAGTTAATATCATCTTATCGTAAACTAATCTCTCACATCAGCTTAACAGCCGGCGTTAAGAAGGTCTGTCATGTTGCTTAAAATTATTAAATATATTCAAAAATTTTTTAATTATATTTTAGGCCTGTTTTCCTTTGACATGGGGATCGATTTGGGGACATGTTCGACATTGGTCTATGTCAAGGGCGAGGGTGTGGTGCTATGCGAACCCTCGGTCGTGGCCCTGGAAAAAGACAGCAACCGGGTCGTGGCTGTCGGAGACGAGGCCAAAAAGATGCTGGGCCGGACTCCGGGCAACATTGTTGCCATCCGGCCGATGAAAGACGGTGTGATCTCGGATTTTGAGATCACCGAGGCCATGTTGAAAGATTTTATCAAAAAGGTTCACCGGCGCCGCGTGCTGGTCCGGCCCGCCATCGTCATCGCCATTCCGTCCGGAATTACCGAAGTCGAAAAGCGCGCCGTCAAGGATTCCGCGGAACGGGCCGGGGCCCGGGCCGTGGACCTTATCGAAGAGCCGAAGGCGGCCGCGGTGGGCGTTGGTCTGCCGGTGGAAGAAGCGGCCGGGAATATGATTATTGATATCGGCGGCGGGACCACGGAATACGCGGTCATCTCTCTGGGTGGTATCGTTTATTCCAAATCCATTCGCGTGGCCGGGGATGAGATGGACACGGCCATTATGGAATATCTTAAAAAGACTTATAATCTCATGATCGGCGAGCGCACGGCGGAAGAAATCAAGATCCGGATCGGTTCGGCCTATCCTCTCGAAGAGGAATTGGTCATGGATGTCCGCGGCCGGGACCTGATCGCCGGTTTGCCGAAGACCATCACCGTCACATCGGAAGAGATACGCGAAGCCCTCCAGGAACCTGTTCAGGCCATTGTCGATGCCTCGAAGATCACATTGGAAAACACCCCGCCCGAGTTGGCGGCCGACCTGATCGATCGGGGAATCGTTATGGCGGGTGGAGGCGCCCTCCTG
>CAZBSU010000105.1:0-7036 GCA_964494745.1 uncultured Planctomycetales bacterium
GTCCAATGCCAATGAGAAACCCGAGGCCTATTTCCGTTTTGTAAACGAGGTGGCCCGTATGATCAAGTCGATCGATCCCAATCATCCGGTCATGGTCTGTAACGGGGATACGCTTTTTCTGGATATCTTCGCCCAGCATGCCCCGGACGTTGATGTTTACGGGGCCAACCTTTACCGGGGCGATTACGGGTTCGGATCTTTCTGGCAGCAGGTCTTTGACGCCTCGGGCAAGGCCGCTTTCATTACGGAGTTCGGATGTCCGGCCTATGCCAGTCATTTGACCAAGGAGGAGGCCGAAACGGCTCAGGCCAATTACCATCGCGGCAACTGGACGGATATTCGTTCCAATATGGCCGGCACGATGGATGGTGTCGGTAATGCCTTGGGCGGCGCGGTCTTTGAATGGACGGATGAATGGTGGAAGAATTATGAGCCGTTTTATCATGACCGCCGTTCGGACGCGATCGGTCCTTTTCCGGGCGGTTATTATTATGAAGAATGGTTTGGGATTACGGCTCAGGGCAAAGGCCAGCATAGCCCGTTTTTGCGGCAACTTCGCAAGAGTTATGAGGCTTATAAGGAGATGTGGAATTAAATCAGGCCAATAACGCGCCGTATTGGCAATTTTTGACAAATAATGTTATAATTATGTGAAAGCGCTTTCTGTCTCAGCGCGGTCGGTTCGTTACAAACAGGACTAAGTCGAAAAGGAAGTCGGGTTTTATTCAAAAGAAAGGAGTTGTTTCATGGGGAAGAGATCGTTTTTCTTAACTATGGTGATGGCCTTGGCCATGACTTTTTTGGCTCCGCAGATCGCGGCGGCTTATAATTACGGAGATTACCGCTCGGTGACCTTAGCCACCAAGGCCTGGAATGCTTTGAATGCTGAAGACCTGGAAGCCGTTTTGGCTTACACCAATAAATGTATCGAACTTTATGCTGACCCGGCCAAGAAGATGCAGGAAAGTCTTTTCGAATATCCGGCCGGAGAGAACGAAGAGATCTTTTCTTATTGGGCCCTCAACGATGTGGCGACCTGTTTGTTTATTCAAGGAGAGGCCTATCGGCAAAAGGACATGCTGGATGAGGCCAAAGCCGCTTATCAGAAGATTATCGATGAATATTCTTTCGGCCAGTGCTGGGATGAGGGCGGCTGGTTCTGGAAGCCGGCGGAATCCGCCAAGGAAAAGATTGCCATGATCGAGTCGGGGTCGGATCTCGATTTCGGCGACTACAGCTCGTCGGCAATAACGACCAAGGCCTGGGAAGCGCTTAACAGCGGAGATTATGACGACGTTATGGCGTATACCGATAAATGTATCGAATTATACGCCGATAAGGCGGCTGAAATGCAGGCGTCTCTAACGGAATATGCGTGGGAAGACAATGAAAAGATTTTTTCCTACTGGGCCCTGAATGACGTCGGCGCTTCCTATTTCATCAGAGGCGAGGCCTTTTTCAAACAGGGAAAGATGGCCGACGCCAAGGCGGCCTATCAGAAAGTTGTGGATGATTATTTTTACGCCCAATGCTGGGATCCGCAGGGCTGGTTCTGGAAACCGGCGGAAGCGGCTCAGATGAAGATTGAAGAAATCGCGGCCGAATAAGATCGAACGGCATGCCGTTAACGATGTTTAAGAATGGACAACAGCATGCCGTTTCTTTTGAAATGGTTTACTAGAAAGGTTGGTTTCGTTTTATGAAGCGGACAGTTGTGTTGGCGATATTGACATTATTTGTGGTGACGGGTTGCCAATCCCAGAGGCCGGATCAGGCCGGACTTTCTTCCGAATCTGACCAAGAGAAGCCCGAGCCTTTTTGGGTATATAAGGACGTGGGCACCCGTGGAAATCATTATGTCCCATCGGGATTTATGCCGAACGGGAAGTGCCTTGAATTTAATGACCGTTGGACCGAGGATTGCCGCCAGGGTAAGACTTGCATTAAGATTGTGTATGACATTGAGTGCTCCCGCAATGACCAGAAATGGGCCGGCGTTTATTGGCTCAACCCTGCCAACAACTGGGGCGGGCGTAAAGGCGGGGGATTTAATTTATCCGAATATTCCAAGCTGACCTTTTGGGCCAAGGGCGAACAAGGCGGGGAGCGGATCGAGGAATTCAAGATCGGAGGGATCAACGGGACTTATCCGGATTCCGACATGGCGATTATCGGCCCGGTGATTCTCACCGAGGAGTGGCGGGAATATTCATTTGACCTGCGCGGCAAGGACCTGTCGTATATCAGCGGCGGTTTTGCCTGGTCCGCCACGGTTGAGTTTAACCCGGATGGATGCACGTTTTATTTGGATGATATTAAATACGAGTGAAACGCATTATTTAATGTTTTAATTCAGCCCCGGGGCGCGTTCGGCCGCGGGGTTTTTTCGTCTTGTTAAGCGGGGCGGTAGGGAGTGTTTTGTCAGCGACGGAAGATTATTTTTTGAGCAGGAACGTGTTGGGGGTGAAGAATTTCTTATTTTTGCTTGTGTCCGCAGGCATCCTTTGTTATATTCATAAATAGATTTTTATATTACATAGAATAGAGATTTACTAGCTCTATCTGATAGAAATTTTTTCATCAAAGGAGCCTTTATGTCAAAAGCTGTTAAAATAAGCTTTGTGATTCTTGGTGTATTGGCAATCGTTGCTATCCTGTTTGCCGGCGCCACCTTGTCGCAAAAGGCCCAATTGGAAAAAAATCAAAAGTCGCTTGAGAAGATGGTGGAAGACACCAAAAACCGCGAACTGAAATTGATCAAGGACAATAAACAGCTGACAGAAAAGGTTGACACGGTGACTCAGGAAAAACAAGATTTGAACGATCAGCTGCGTGAATTGCGTTCCGGTAAATTGGCCGATCTGGAGGAGGAGATCGATGATTTGAGGGCGGAGAAGGAAATTTGGGTTCGACGGCTGGAGGATCTCCGCAAGGAACGCGATCAGTTGGTCGAGAAGCTCAAGGAAAAGCCGGAAAAGGAGATCGTCTATATTGAACGGGAACCTGAACCCGGTCAGCCGGCTCAGGCCCAGATGCTGCCGCCACCGCCGGGCTCGACACCCGAGGCCGAGGAAGAAAGTTATTGGGCCGGGGTCCTGCGGGATAAGGCCAATCTGCAGTTGGAAGTTCAAAGCCTGCAACAGGAATTGGCCAATGCGAAAGTGGAATTGGTCGAGATCAAGAAAAAGAATTCCGATATGCAGCTCGAATTGAGCGAGGTTAAGAACCAGAAAGAAGCCATCGAGCATGAGATCAAGCGCGGCAAAGATTTGGCCGATACGCTTTCGCTTGAGGTCGCCCGTATCCAGAACGAAAAGAAATTTTTGGATAATCGCCTGATGAAGGTCGGCGAAGAAAATGACGATCTGCGCGAAAAGATCAAGCAGTTGACTTCGACGAAGATCGCGCTTGAAAAAAGTATCGTGCGCATGCAGGACGAAAAGAAGAACCTGGAAGACAAGTTGATCGAGACGGAGAATGTGATCCAAAACAGGATCGATGAGATTTGGGAAATAAAGAAAGGGATCGACGAGACTTTCCGCCCGGCCAAGGCCCGCCAGAAGGGCGAGGTCGAATTGACCCCGATCGTCGTCTCGGCCTCCGGCGAGACGGAAAAATATCCCTATCCTTACGAGGGCAAGGGCCCCGGATTTGAAGGCAATATCGTCAGTGTTAACGATGACAATAACTTTGTGATCGTGGATGTCGGGAAGACCGATGGATTACGCCTCGGCGATTCGCTGGGGGTCTACCGGGGGGCCGAGTATGTCGCCGGACTCGAGGTCATTCAGATCCGGGATGATATTGCCGCAGCCGATATAAAAAATAAAGTGTCAACGATCCAGGTCGGCGACGCCGTTCGTTAGAATCGATGGCCGGATTTCTCGGCCAGACCGGATAAATCAAAAATAGTGGTTAAAAAAAGAAAAGTCAGTATCGCCGATGTGGCCGCCCGGGCCAAGGTTTCGATTTCAACCGTTTCCCGCGTTTTGAATAGATTCCCCACCGTCTCCAAAGAGAACCAGGCACGTGTCGAAGAAGCCATCGCTTACCTGAAATATCAGCCGGATATCAGCGCCCAGCGTCTCGCCAGCGGACGTAATGATGCTGTCGGCTTGGTCATGCCAGGTTATCCCGGCATCTTCCATTCTTTTTATGCCATTGAAATCATCCGGGGCGTGGGCCATGCCTGTGAAACCCTGCGGCTGGATCTCATCTTTCATATCACCAACGGCATGAATCCGCTCAACACCAAGAGCGTGGGCGGGATTATCTTTGCCGATATTATCGAGAACCGGCGCCAGGTAATGGATTCCCTTTATAACGATACGCCGGCGATGGTCATCAATAATATTGTCAATGACCTAGATGTTAATTATCTCGGGATCGATAACGTCACCGGGGCCCAGACCGCCACGGATTATCTGGCCAATCTCGGGCATAAGCGCATCGCCACGATCACCGGCAATATCAAGACGCAGGCCGGGGCGCACCGCTTGGAGGGATTTCAGAAAAGCATCAAACGCCAAGGGATCGCGGCCAAAGACGAATATGTGGCCGAGGGAGATTATTCCCGCCGCAGCGCCCGTCTGGCTACCGAAAAATTTATGGCTTTAGATTCTCCCCCGTCAGCCATCTTTGCCGCCAGTGATGATATGGCCCTGGAGGTGATTGCCGTGCTTCTGGAACGCGGGCTGAAAGTTCCGGATGATGTCTCTGTTATCGGGTTTGATGATAATCCGTCTTCCATTTACGGCCCGGTCGCCCTGACCACCATTCGTCAACCCTTGTTCCATATGGCGGAAGAGGCCGTCAAATATCTTTATAACATCATGACCGGCAAACGCAAGGCCATGGTCCAGAAGGTCCTCACCCCGCAGCTGATCATCCGCGACTCTTGTGCCGCCCCCAGGAAATAACCTTTCCGTTGTATTTCTCTGTTGACAAATACCGCCCCTGGCGTTACCTTATTTGTTTTGCTATAATGACCGCTGATGAGATGAACCTATTTGCGGCCTAAAGATATCGCAAGGAGGATATTTATGGGAAAGATTGTCACCATTATGATGTATCTCTTGTGGATATTGACGATTATCGTCGGACTGATTGCCGTCTTTACGGATTTTAAATATGAGGATGTCAACGCCTTGGCCTTGTTTCTTGTCGTGTTTACGGCGATAAACGTCTTTTTTGTTATGGCGGGAAGAAAAAAAGATGAGAGTTGAAGAATTAAAGTTCGATTGTGTCGTTATCGGCGGCGGTCATGCCGGTATTGAGGCGGCCCTGGCGGCTAGCCGCATGGGATGCCGCACCGCCCTGGTGACCCTCTCCCGGTCGACGATCGGGGCCATGAGCTGCAATCCTTCCGTCGGAGGCGTCGGCAAAGGTCAGCTAGTTAAGGAGATCGATGCCCTGGGCGGGGAGATCGGACTGGCCGCGGATCACAGCGCGATACAGTTCCGGCAGTTAAATGCCTCCAAAGGCCAGGCGGTCCGCTCCTCGCGCTGTCAATCCGACCGGAAGATATATGCGGCCCATATGCAAGCGGCGGTTGACCGACAGAAAGATCTGACGCTGATCGAGGATATGGCCGACGAAATTTTTACACGCAACGGCCGAGCCCAGGGAGTGAAGACGGCAGCCGGGAAGGTCCTTCGGGCGCGAGCGGTTATTATGGCGGCCGGGACTTTCTTAAACGGTCGGATTCACATCGGGCCGAAGATTGTTGCCGGCGGCCGGATCAACGAACCGGCCTCGACAAGATTGACACATCATCTGGCGGATCTCGGTTTCGAGATCGTTGATTTCAAGACCGGCACGCCTCCGCGGCTGCTCGGGAGTTCTATCGATTTTTCCCGAATGGAACGTCAGGATACCGACGCCGTCCCGATTCCCTTTTCTTTCCGCGGCGGGCCTGTCGGATCTGATCGCCGTTTTCTGCCTTGCCATATCACCCATACGACCGCGGCCACGCATGCGATCATCCGCGCCAATTTTCATCTGTCGCCGATGTATTCAGGGCAGATCCATGCCACGGGCGTTCGTTATTGCCCGTCGATAGAGGATAAACTCAAGAAGTTTTCCGACAAGCCGTCTCACCATGTCTTTCTCGAACCCGAGGGCCTGGACACGCCGATCTATTATCCCAACGGGATTTCGACCGGCCTGCCCGAAGATGTCCAGATCGAGATGGTCCATTCCATTCCGGGACTGGAGCGCGCGGTCGTCACCCGGCCGGGATATTCCATCGAGCATGCGATGATCCCGCCCACCAATCTCAAACCGAATCTGGAGACCAAGGCCATCGCCGGCTTATTCTTTGCCGGTCAGGTGAACGGCAGCACCGGATATGAAGAGGCCGCGGCCCAGGGCATCATGGCCGGCATCAATGCCGTTTTGGGGATACGGCGAGATGCGCCGTTTATTCTGGGACGGCACGAATCTTATATCGGTGTTTTGATTGATGACCTGGTCACGAAGGGCACGCAAGAACCGTACCGGATGTTTACATCACGGGTTGAATACCGCCTGGTCATCCGTGAGGATAATGCCGATCGGCGCTTGGCCGGATACGGCCACCAATACGGGTTGTTGTCACGTCAAGATTATGACCGTGTTCAGCGAAAATATGATCGGATCGATAAGGAGATCCACCACCTCAAGGCCCGGAGGATCCATCCGTCGACCGAAGAGGGCCGTCGGTTCAATCAGGTCTTGGGTCGGCTGGGCAGTGCGTCCATTCGCCAGCCCGTTTGTTTAAGCGATGTCCTCAGACGCCCGGAGATCCGTTATGCGATGATTGCCGCCTTTGACGGCTCGCTCAAGGAATTGCCGTCAGAGGTCATCGAGCAGGTCGAATATGAGATCAAATATGAAGGATTTATCCAGCGCCAATTTAAAGATATTCAGAAATTCCGCTATACCGAAAATATTAAGATCCCGCCCAAGATCGACTATTCATGTGTGCACGGTTTGTCTATCGAGATCCGGCAGAAGCTCGAACATTTCCGGCCCCTGACGCTCGGGCAGGCCCAGC
>CAZBSU010000106.1:0-6927 GCA_964494745.1 uncultured Planctomycetales bacterium
CTTTCGCAATGACAATCGTGTTGACCGCCCGGACCTTGCGGGCATAGGGCGACAGATTGTCACAAAATTTCAGAACGGTTTCTTTATAGGGGATGGTGACATTCAGCCCGAAAAGCGGGCTCGCGGGGTTCTTGAGTTCCTGAAAAAAGGGGTCAAACTCTTCCGGCCGAAGAGGGAAAAGCTCATACACGGCGGGAAGCCCCATCTGGCGGAAGGCCGTGTTGTGGATAACCGGCGACAGGCTGTGCTTCAGAGGATAACCGACCAGTCCATACGTTGACAAATTTTCCATACGTGTGATTCGATCAATAAGCGCGTGATGGGAAACGGTTAAGTGACAGGAGTTTCTTCGCGCGCACAATCAAAAATTTTTTGTTCCCTAGAATCCTTCGGATTTGGGGAATTTTTAAGTGACAGGAGTTTCTTCGCGCGCACAATCAGAAATTTTTTGTCAAAGGTCGACGAGGATTTACGGCGACGAAGCGACCGAGGTTTTTTTCGGTCAGCGCAGGAGCCGTAAACCGAAGTCGACGGGAAAAAATTTCGTGCGCGAAGAAACTCCTGTCACTCTGTACTTTAAGAACGGGCCAGGACCTTATTGACGGCATTGATATAGGCCTTGGCCGACGCCACCAGGATATCCGTGCTGGTGCCGTGCGCGATGACGATCTTATCGGCCAATCGCACCTTGATCGTGGCCTCGCCCAGGGCGTCCTTGCCTTGGGTGACCGATTGGATCGAATATTCCAGCAATTCTCCCTTCATCTTGGTCAGGGCATCGATGGCCTTGTAGCTGGCGTCAACCGGACCGTCCCCGGACGATGTCTTGGAATAGCGCTTACCCTCCGACTCCAGGGTTACCGAGACCTCCGGCACCACCCGGGCCCCGCTGGTGGATACCAGGTCGACCAGGGTCCAGGTCGGCTTCACCAGTTTGAACTCGTCTTCCACGATGGCGATCAGGTCTTCGTCATAGACCGCCTTCTTTTTGTCGGCGATCTCTTTGAAACGCTCAAAGGCCGTATCCGTGTCCTTTTCCGCCAGATCAAAACCCAAAGATTTCAGGCGCACCTTAAAGGCGTGGCGCCCGGAATGTTTGCCCAGGACCAGACCGACCCCGATGAAACCCACGTCTTCGGGACGTATGATCTCATAGGTGGTCCGCTCTTTCAGGACCCCGTCCTGGTGAATGCCGGATTCATGCCGGAAGGCATTGTGCCCGACGATCGCCTTGTTCGGGGCGACGGCAAAACCGGTGTATTTGCTGACCAGACGGGACACCTTATAGATCTCCGGGGTGCGGATATTCGTCGAACAGCCGTAATACGCGGCCCGGGTCTTCAGGGCCATGACGATCTCTTCCATGGACGCGTTGCCGGCCCGTTCGCCGACACCGTTGATCGTGCATTCAACCTGACGCGCCCCGCAACGGATCGCCTCCAGGGAATTGGCCACACCCAGGCCCAGATCATCATGGCAGTGGACCGAGATCACGGCCTTGTTGATGTTCGGGACATGATCCCGGACATAGGTGATGATCGACCCGTATTCCTCGGGCATGATATACCCGACCGTGTCCGGCAGGTTCACCGTGCCGGCCCCGGCCTTGATCACGGCCTCCACGATCCGGCACAGAAAGTCCTTGTCGCTGCGCGAGGCATCCTCGGCCGAGAATTCGACATCCCCGATCTTCCGGCGTGCGTCCCGCACGGCCTGAACGGCCATGGCCAGGACCTCATCCGGATTCTTGCGCAGTTTATGCTTCATATGGATATCCGATGTCGCCAAAAAGACATGCACCCGCCCCTTGGCCGCCGGTTTGACGGCCTTGGCCGCCGCGTCGATATCCTTCTTGACCGAACGAGCCAACCCGCACACGATGGACTTCTTGATATGCCTGGCCACCGTGTGGACGGACTCAAAGTCTCCCGGGGAGCTGACCGGGAAACCGGCCTCGATAATATCGACGCCCATGCGCTCCAGGGCGGTGGCGATCTCCAGCTTCTCGTCCACGTTCATGCTGGCGCCCGGGGCCTGTTCCCCGTCCCTCAGGGTCGTATCGAATATATAGACCTTATCTTTTTTTGCCATGGTTCACCTGCCTTACCCGGCCCGTATCGTTGGGCCGTCTGGGATATTACTCCTTCATCCAGGGCATCATGCCGCGCAATTCCTGACCGACCTTTTCGATCGGATGCTGGCTGTTCTCCTGGCGCATCTTCTTGAAATTCTCGCGGCCGCGTTTGTTCTCGCGGATCCATTCGCGCGCGAATTTGCCGGACTGGATCTCCTTGAGGATCTTGGCCATTTCCTTGCGCGTGCGCTGGCTGATCACGCGTTTCCCGCGGGAATAATCTCCGTATTCGGCCGTGTCGGAAACGCGCTGACGCATTCCGGTCATGCCGTATTTATAGATCAGGTCCGTGATAAGCTTCAATTCATGCAGGCATTCATAATAAGCGATCTCCGGCTGATATCCGGCCGCCACCAGGGTCTCATACCCGGCCTTGACCAGCTCGGACGCCCCGCCGCATAGAACGGTTTGCTCACCGAAAAGATCCGTCTCGGTCTCTTCCTTGAACGTCGTCTCGATCACGCCGGCGCGCGTTCCGCCGATGCACTTGGCATAGGCCAGGGCATCCTTCAGGGCCTGACCGCTGGCATCCTGATAGATGGCGACCAGACACGGAACCCCCTGCCCCTGGACATACTGCTCCCGGACCAGGGCGCCCGGCCCTTTGGGCGCGATCATCCAGACATCGATATTCTCAGCCGGAACGATCTGCTTGAAATGGATATTGAACCCGTGCGAAAAGACCAGGGATTTGCCCTTCTTCATATAACGGCGGATCGCCTTGCGGTATAAACTCGCCTGGACATGGTCCTGGGTCAGGACCTGAATGACGTCGGCCTTTTTGGCGGTCTTATTGGCCGGCAACGGCTTGAAGCCGTCGGCCAGGGCCTTCTGGTAATTGGGGTTATCCTCCAACTCGCTGACGACCACGTTCAGGCCGCTGTCGCGTAAATTCAGGGCCTGTCCCCGCCCCTGGATCCCGTAACCGATGATCCCGATCAGCCGGTCTTTCAGTGCATTCAAATCAGCTTCTTGATCAGAATAGATTTTTGCCATATCGCTTCCTTTCCTCATATCACAGGTTAAACAGTTATCTGATATACGCCTTGCGACCTACGATGTGCGATCTTTAATGAACGCTGTCCGATGTACGATCTGTGACGTACGATATACGATTTACGATCTGCGATGTCCAATCGACGATCGACGAACTACGATCGACGAACTATGTCCCGCTTTCCCAGCTGGCGAGATATTTCTCCTGTTCAGGCGTGAGGGTGTCGATCTTGACCCCCAGGGCGGCCAGCTTCAGCTTGGCGATCCGGCGGTCAATGTCTTCCGGCACGGCATAGACCTTTTTTTCAAGGGTCTTATGATTCTGGGCCACGTATTCACTGGACAAAGCCTGATTGGCAAAGCTCATGTCCATGACCGAGGCCGGATGCCCTTCGGCGGCGGCCAGATTGATCAGCCGGCCTTCCCCCAGGATATAAATATGGCGCCCGCCGGGCATGGTGAATTCTTCCACGAAATCACGGATCATGCGCCGCTTTTTGACCTTATCGGCCAATCCCTCCAATTCCAGCTCGACGTTGAAATGGCCGGCATTGGCGACAATGGCCCCGTCCTTCATCAATTCCATATGCGCGTAACTGATGACGTGCATGTCGCCGGTCACCGAGACGAAGACATCACCGATCGGCGCCGCTTCCTTGATGGGCATGACCTGATAGCCGTCCATACTGGCCTCCAGGGCCCGCAGGGGATCGACCTCGGTCACGATGACCTTGGCCCCCATGCCTTCGGCGCGCTTGGCCACGCCCCGGCCGCACCAGCCGTAGCCGCAGACAACGAAATTCGATCCGGCCAGAAGACGGTTGGTCGCGCGGATGATGCCGTCGATCGTCGACTGACCCGTGCCGTAACGGTTGTCGAAAAAATGTTTGGTCATGGCGTCATTGACGGCGATGATCGGGTATTTCAAAAGCCCCTGCTGCTCCAGACTCTTGAGGCGGATGACGCCCGTCGTGGTCTCTTCGGTCCCGGCATAAAGGTCTTTGAGCAATTCCTGCCGTTTGGAATGGATCTCCGAGACCAGATCCGCGCCGTCATCCATGGTCAGATGTGGCCTGATGTCGAGGACCGCGTTCAGATGCTGATAATAGGTCTTGGTATCCTCGCCCTTGACGGAGAACACGGGGATACCGTAATCCTTGACCAGCGAGGCGGCGACATCGTCCTGGGTGGACAGCGGATTGGAGGCGCACAGACAAACCTCGCCGCCGCCGGCCTTGAGGACCCGCATCAAATTTCCGGTCTCGGT
This sequence comes from uncultured Planctomycetales bacterium, assembly GCA_964494745.1. Taxonomy (GTDB): domain Bacteria; phylum Omnitrophota; class Gorgyraeia; order Zapsychrales; family JANLHA01; genus CAZBSU01. The sequence goes on from CAZBSU010000106.1 coordinate 4,398, forward strand.
CGTGACATGCAGACAACAGGCGATCCGCAGCCCTTTAAGGGGAAGCTCTTTTTGAAACCGTTCTTCGATCTGGGCCAGAACAGGCATATCCCGCCAGGCCCATTCCATGCGTAATTTTCCCTTGGGGGCCAAACTGGCATCGGCAACATCATGTTTCATCTTCTATCCTTCTTTCATAAGATCGGTTAATTATTTGGCCGCCAGGGCGTCCTTGGCCAGGGCTTCGGCCTTGGGGGTCTTTTCCCAGGGGAAGATATCCCGCCCGAAATGCCCGTAAGCCGCCGTGGCCTGATAAAGAGGCGTCTGCAGATTGAACTCCTTGATGATCCCCTGCGGGGTCAGATCAAAATGCTTGCGCACCAGATCCACCAAGACCTCCTGGGGGACCTTGCCGGTCGAACCGGTATCGATCATGACACTCAAGGGATCGGCCCGGCCGATGACGTAGCTTAATTGGACCAGGCAACGCTCGGCCAATTTGGCCGCCACGATATTCTTCGCCACATAGCGCGCCATGTAGGTCGCTGACCGGTCCACCTTGGTCGGGTCTTTTCCGGAAAAGGCCCCGCCGCCGTGGGAGACAACGCCGCCGTAGGTGTCCACGATGATCTTGCGGCCGGTCATGCCGGTATCCGACTGCGGACCGCCGACAACGAATTTGCCGGTCTCGTTGACATAATATTTCGTTTCCGCGTCGACCATGTCGCCGACGACGGGCTTGACGATGGCATCGATCATTTCCTGTTTGGCGGCCTCGGTGATCATCTTTCCGCTCTCGTCGAGGATGTCCTCGGTGTGCTGGCAGGCCAGCACCACGCTGTCGATCCGGACCGGCTGATCGTCCTGGTACTGAACCGTGACCTGACTCTTGCAGTCCGGCCCGAGGTAGCCCAGGATGTTCTTCTGACGGACCTCCGCGATGCGCTGCACCAGGCGATGGGCCAGCATGATCGGCAGGGGCATCAACTCCGGGGTCTCCCGGCAGGCATACCCGGTCATGATCCCCTGGTCCCCGGCGCCGCCGGCGTTCACGCCCTGGGCGATATCCGGAGACTGGCGGTTGATGGCGTTCAGGATCGAGCAGGTCTCGGCGCTGAATCCATATTTGATATCCGTGTAGCCGATATCGCGCAGGACCTGGCGCGCCACTTCCTGGACATCGATATACGTCGTGGTCGTTATTTCTCCGCCGACGATGACAAGCCCGGTCGTGATAAAGGTCTCACAGGCCACGCGCCCCTTGGGGTCGTCTTTCAAAACACGATCAAGGATCGCATCGGAGATCTGATCGCAAACCTTATCCGGATGTCCGGCGCCGACTGATTCAGAAGTAACATAATATTTTCCTCTCACGTCTTCCCGTCCTTTCGTTTATGAGTATGGCTTAAAATGGATCGCGGCCTCCCGCGGGGGGCCTGATTTTTTCACGGGCCAAAGGTCTTCTGCGCCTCCCGGTAGGACTCGATACTGCCGATATCGTACCACGTCCCCTGAAACTTGTAGGCGAAGACCGTCTTCTTCAAGGTAAGCCAGCGGATGAAATCGCCGGCCTTATCGGCCTTGTCCGAGACCGCGAGATATTCCCCGACGGAAGCGAGGGTTTCTTGCGGCATGAAATAACAGCACATGGCGATCAGGCTCGATTTGGGCTGGGGCGGTTTCTCCTGAAACTCACGAATGCGCCCGTCCTCCGCCATATCGACCACGCCGAACTTGGCGGCGTCCTTAAGATCGTGAATGTCATACACGCCGATCGACACATGCGGGCGGCGGTCCAGACTCGCGGCGATGAAATCGCCGAGGTCAAAATCGAACAGGTTATCCCCGCCGATGATCAAAAGGTCGTCCTCGATCGGATACTGCCGCAGGACAAAATCGATATCCCCGACCGAGCCCAACCGGTCGTCGGGGCTGGTCGTGCGGTCATTGACGATATGGATCGGCCAGGGGTAATCCTTCTTTTTGTCCCGGGCCCACTGCTGGAAATGGCCGTAAAATTTTTCGTTCGCCACAAAGACGATCTCGTCTATACCGTCCACGTGGCGGATCCGTGTCAGGGTATGCTCCACCAAGGGCCGGTCACCGACCGGCAAAAGCGGTTTGGGGGTGTCCTTGATCAGGGGATAAAGCCGCGTGCCGTAGCCGGCGGCCAGAATCAATACTTTCATCGTTTCCGCAAGGTGCCTTATTCCTGGGATTCATTGCCGGTGCTGTAAATATGCGGCGCCAGCTCCTGCAATTTGGTCTTGGTCATGGCCTCGACGTCCTGGCCCGTCGATAAAGTCAGGACCTTTTGGGCGATCTGACGGGCGTCTTCGAATTTGATGCTGCGGATCAATTTTTTGATCTGCAGCATGTTCAAAGGCGACATGCTGAAACCGTCCAGGCCCAGACCCAGCAGCAACAGGGCCGAGATAGGTTCCCCCGCCATCTCGCCGCACAGGCTGACCCGGATATTATGCTGATGGCCCGCATCGATCGCCATCTTGATCAACCGCAAGATGGCCGGATGGCAGGGCTCGTAATAATC
>CAZBSU010000107.1:0-6923 GCA_964494745.1 uncultured Planctomycetales bacterium
CCTGACAAAGCATCCGAATCGCCGAGACAGGTCCCATCGAGCTTAACAACCAGCCGAAAGGCGGATAGCCTCCTTTGCGTTCCGGCATGCCCGCGGCCGGCAAAACAAGTCCCAGGTTGAAAAGCAAGGCGCGATCGAGTTCTGCCCAGGCATGCCGGCGGATTATCGCTTCGATTGACGCTCTTTCTTCAGCGGACAGCGGGTTCTCTTCCATATAAAGCCGCAGACCGGCCGTATAAGCCGCGTTCGCGATAACCGCCATGTCTTCCTCGGTCGTGCCCATATCAGAGGTCACGATATAATTCCATCCCAGGATCCTGTTCTTCGCCAAGGCCGTCGCCCATTCATTTAAAATTTCGGACTTGGATAATTCCCCGTCCGAAACAATGATCGTAGCCGCCCCGCGCATATATATGTTCCAGGCCGCCGCGGTCAGGTCCGTATCCATGGCCAATGACATCGCCTGCCGCAGCATTTCGTTTCTGACATAGCGCTGTTTGAATTTTGCCGCGTCCTGATGAAAAACAATCCCGCCGCAGCTGGGCTGCAAGACGACCGGCAAATCTTTGATTCCGTACCGGACGGTCACGGCCGAGAAATGCGGCCGGTCAATGCGGACAATCAGATTGGGTTCCCGTCCCTCGCGGTCCGAACCCTTGCCAGACGGCAGCACGATTAAGGGCTGTTCGGGTTCCTGCGGCATGGAAGTGTCTTCATCGGACAAATAATCGCTGCCGGTATACTCAAAGGCAGCCAAATCGGACTCTTGCCATTCTTCCGTACCGCCATTATCCAAAGGCTGCATCAACGGATCCCACAGGACCGGATCTATGGCCTGATAAAATTCACGTCCGCGATCAGGCGAATCCTCTGAATCAATATGCCGGACATCCATAATATAGTCCTTATGGCGGATATATTTTTGGGCCTCCTTAACTCTATCGGCACTGCTCAACAAAAGAACGGTCGCATTCGCTTGAACGGCCCTGTCAACCGCTGCAGAACCATCCAGTTCATCATCTTTGATCGTTAAAATCTTTGTCCCTTTAATCCTCATAAAGCGTTCCCGCGCCGCTTCAGCGATACTGGCAAGATCGGACCGCCGTCCCTTACCCGTTCTGACCCAACGCAAGGCATGGGACAAGACCACTTCTTCCTTTCTCAATCCGGTATGCACATTGCCGGTGGTGGGCACATAATTGGGAGACAGCAAAGACAGGCCTTTCAGTATGTATTCAACCTGGAACTGGCTCAGCCCCAGGAATATATCTCTATCGTCCTGATCAACAACAACCTCTTCCGGCCGGATATTAAAACCGAGGCTCTGCGCAACGGCCTGCAGGCGTATGGTATTAATCGCTGCCCGGTATTTCTCCTTGGTGTTAAGACTGCTGATGCTGACACCAAACCTGCCTGCCAGGACCTTAATAAGCCGCAGATATTCATTGGGAGGCATCACCAGATGATCCATCAGCATATGCTCCAGCAAGACAATGACCTCTTCCCGCGAGAGTTGCCACAGGAACCTTGTATCCTCCGAAAAATGGAGCCTCCGGGCGATAAGCCAAAACGGATTCAGCATCCCTGATCTTTTCTCTAAAATAAAATTGACGTTTATTTTGTCGGGCAGGGCCTTAAAACGAGCATCCACATCCTCCCAATTAATATCTTCTATCAATGTGTCGGCGTAAAACATACGTGAGGGCTGATAGTCGAATAACACACGGCTCAAATATAATCTGAGCCGCTCTTTGACGGCATCCGGGAGGATCTCGTAGGGATCATCCAGAATTTTATGAAGATAGTCTATGCCTAAGGCCACCCGATAATTCATATTGACCCTTTCACGGAGGGCTATTTCACGCTCCAAAGAGGTGAAGATATCGATAATGGCATCGAAATAAAAATTCCGGTCCCCGACAGAATCAAGCGCATTCCACAAAACGATGTTAATATTCGGCCTTCGGACAAATCCCCAGGCGGCTTTAATGAGCAGCGTCAGCCCGTGAAGTATTTCAGACGGCCGCGTCCTTCCGAAGTCCACGATCCCGACTTTCAAATCAAGGCAGGCGACATTGGCGGGTTTGATATCGTCAACCAGGATCGTGCCTCCGAGGCGGAAGAAACCGCCGGCATAAGAATTTAATCCGGCGCGCAGGACCTCAACCTTGGCCTGATCCGTCAGGCGGTCGTTTTCTTTGGAAATAATCTTTGTCAGATCATCGCCCATAAACGACACAGCGAGGGCCTCGCTGTGATAAAACCCGAGCCGGTCATGCCCCCTCGGCAGCCAGGCCCCGAGCTGCGGAGATCGATTGGGATAATGAATACGGCTGAACCGCAGGGCCTCTTCTTCGCCGGGTTCCAATAAATCGGCATAGGTCCTCCGGTCATCGCTGCTTTCGCAATCACAAGCCTCCAGCCAAAGAACAAATTCCATTGGGTGCTTATCGGTCAAGGCCTGGACATAATAGACTTCCTTATGCTGCCCCTCACCCAAGTATCTCACCAGCACGGCTTCAACATCCTCGTCTTTGACAACACGCCCGTGAATTAACCTCAGGCTTGCCTGCATAAAAGTTTCACTGGAGTCCGGCATGGATCGAAACAAATATGTATTAACCACGGCCAAGTCGTATGTCCCCTGCTCAAACAAATGATAACAAGGCACCGGCCGCTCCCTTAATTGAACCTCTTGAACCGCTGCCTTTAACCAATATTTAAGATAATCCTCATACCAGCGGTAATACATCAATATATCTTTGGAAGTCATCTTTGTGATCGTGTCACCTATCGCTGCATCCCTGATAAACGGGCCGATGATATCAAAACGGCCGAGACGCTCGAAAGAACGCGCGATAGCGGCCGACTGAGTGCTCCAGGGCATGCCCTGGTGTATCCACTGGGACCACAAATACTTAATATTCTCGGCGAAAAATTCCTTAATCAAATCCAGCCATTGCAGTTCACCGATAAAATCCAGCCCGTAAAAGTCGCCGCAAACAACATACACCAGAAGCAGCTGATAATTGTCTTCAAAATCAAAACATTTTTCGAACATCTCGCCGCCGGCCTGTTTTCCCAGGATTCCCAAACAATTATGAAACATAACGATAGCCTCATAATCTTTCGGATTCTTATGGACACGGCCGGTATCCCTTAATAAGATCACGGTCGTTTCTTCGGCCGCGCTGGGCTTAAGATGCCGGCTCTCCAGAAAAATATCCAGACAAATGATATCCAGCTGCCGCGCTAACAGATAGGCTAGCTTCACGGTGAACACATGCTCGAACATTTCTTCGGTTAGGCCGATCTTTTCACGCAGATCCTTCAGCATCATCTCGTTGATTTCCAGATCCCATTCCGTGTCGGATTGTCTCTTAACCCGTGCCAAGAAATCGACGTCCGATACGATCCCGATCCTTACCTTGTCCCGCAACAAGGCATATTGTTCCTGCGTAATAAAGAATTCCTTTCGGCCTTCCGGCGGGACAGCCTCCGCGTCCTTTTGAATAATGCTCCAAAGCGCTTTATACAAACGGCGGTGGCCTATACGGCCGGCCTCGTCCTCATCGCCCTCGCGGTAATCGAACGGCAGGGCATTTGTGCCCTCATTTTCTTCGTAATAGCCCTGAGGCGGGACATCATAATCATCCGTTCCGCCGTTGTCGAGCGGCGGGGCGGGTGTCTCCTTGAAAGCCGCATGCTGCAGGGCCGTCCAGTCATCTCCTTCCAACGCATATTTCTGTTTAAGTTCAGCCAGAAATTCTTCTTTGCCGGCACGCGGCAGCTCGTGCCAATCCTCTTCATTCTGCCGGGCGACCAGGTCAGAAACGGCCTTGAACACGGCATTGCCCTGAAACACAACCGTGTTCTGATACAATCGCGTCCAGACCTTCTCTTCGACCGGCTCGTTGCGAATGCCGTCAAACCCTTCAGCCGCATACAGGCTCTTCATCCGGGCTTCCCGCTCAACCAGCGCAGCTTCCTGGCCTTCGCTTTGGGCCCATTCTATATATTCCTGAACCGCCTGATAGAGCGCCTCGACATACGGCGGCGTGGGCACGTTGTCCGTGCTCAACACGATATCCGCAAACCGCAATTCTTCCTGAATGGCCGGCAGCTCTTCGGTCTGCTGCTTGCGGATAAATTTATCCTCTACATCCATCAGCAGCAAATTGTAATATTTGCCTTCCTTCACATACCGGAGGATATCCCGGTTTCTCCTCAATTCCCAACTGGCGTCGAGGAATAATTTTATGTCGTAATAACGGTTGGTATGCTGATGAGACAAGGTGAAGATACCTTCAAAGATGATAATATTGATCCCGGCCTTGATCTCGGTTGTGGCCTCACTCCCGTCCTCCTTTTTCTTCCGTTTGCGCGTCACCTGATCAAAGTTCGGCTTCCTGATCGTCTCGCCGCGCCGCAAATCCTGGACATCCTTATAGAATCGCGCAAACTCCCATTTGCCGAGCCATTTCTCCGGTTGGATGGCGCCCATCTTGCCCAGCGAACGCAGCTTGGTCGGACGGTCTTCCTTGGCCAGGATATAATCATCGAAATCAATACTGATAATCTCCGGCATATCGAGCGTCCTGCCCGAACGCGTCTCCTGCAATGCCGCAATGCGTTCTTTGAGCTTCTGGCGCAGGCGCGGCACAAAGGACCGGGAGAAATAACTCTTGCCGGCCGCGGAGAACCCGGTCATCCCGATCAAGGTCGGCCGGGGCTTTTCTCGCAAAGCATTGCGTATCCATTTATTGGCAATCGTCGCGGCGAGCCTTTCCAGATTGGCATCATTCACTTCCATCCTTTGCTGTATCTCCGGAGCCTCGGGCTCCTGAGGCTCAACGCCGATACGCTCCAAGGCCCACAAACACATGTCCTTAACCTTATGGCTTGTATCCTTGTGATAAGCCGTGCGCAGGGCCTCGATCGCCTTGGGCGATCCGATCAGCCCCAGGGCCTCGGCCGCATTCCGCCGGACGCGATAATCCCGGTGATGCGTGTCGGAAAGCGCCTTGATCAGAACCCGCACCGCCCGGCGTTCGAACTTCATGCCCAATAAATAGGCCGCGTCCATCTGCCCGTATATCCCGTCCGAATGATCCAGCGTGTCGATCAGGGCCTGCACATCCTCCTGGCTTAGCAGGACATCCTTGCGGGCGATCTCGCAGGCAGCCAGCAGCCAGGCGGCCCGGTCCGGCAGATTGCGAATCGCTTCCAACTCCGCTCTCTCGGTTACCTCCGTGCTCGGTTTGATCAGAAATGCGTCGCGTTCTTCCCTGATCTCATCCGCCATATCGCTGACCAGCTTGAACAATGTCTGCGGCGCCTTTGCCTGCCGCGCGGCAATCCAGCGCCGCAAGATCAAACGCGTCAGGGTTATGGCCGTGCCTTCGATCGTATGCATAAGATGTTCCTTCAGATTCTCGATCTCCGTGACAACCTGACGATGGAAGAATTCATGGAACGAGGCATAAATATCACCGCCACTGGGAATGATATCCGGAATACACAAAACACCCTTCTGCTCCAGATCCTCATAGAAGGCCGGACGGGCAAGATTCGTCACCGCTTCGACCACCAGGCTGACCTGAATATTTTGATAATCCTGCTGCAAATGCCTTCTTTCGCCGGTGACAATGAGGATCTCTGCAGGCATCGCGAGCAATTGTTCCCGCGTCAAATTCGTGGCATCATGCGGATGTCGGATATCATAAAATGATTTAAGCTTTAATCCGTTAGGATTATAAAAGTTTTGACCGTCGCCGCACACCGCGATGATCTTGAGCCGCAGACCCAATTCCTTAATCAGATTCTGGTAGATCTCCAGGGAGAGCAGATGTTCCACTATATCGGCAACCCCGGTCCGGCCGTCGATAATGACCCGGATATCCTTGCCTTGCAAAGGCCTGATGTCGGTGAAATCCTGGGGATGCCGTGCCAGCATTCTGACGGCCGTAATCACGCTTTCCACGGTGCTGATCCCGCGCGCCCGCCAGCGTTGATGCGCCCAATTCTCTGCCCGCGTCACTCGCGAAAGGGCCACCGGCATAGCTGGAGCCACAAATGATGTATCCAGCGCTTTGATCCCGTCTCCGGCCTTTTGAGCGGCTACCGCAATCGTCGACATATCGATATCCCGCGTGCCGTAATCGGGCTTCACGACCAAATTTCGGCCCAATATCCCGCAAGATATCATCGACTTGGACCATAGGCGCAAAATGTCTTTCTTCCTCACTTTGGTTTCCGACGCGGCCTGAATAATGACTGCCGCCCCGTCCAGGGGACTGTTCCAAAGCAGGCCTTCCAGATCAGCCTCCTCCGCCAGGATCGCCGCCTCTTCCAGGGCATTTTCACCCATGACCGGAAGATATTCCCCGGTCTTTGATCCGTAATAACGAACGCCGGCCAGTCCCACAGCCAGATCAAGGTTCTCTTTCTTGGCGTTAAGAACGCTGAACGCGTCAAAATCGTCATTAAAAGTATACGCGACCCAGGCTATATTCCGCATATGTCTGCCCGGGCATATATCGCGGTCAAAAACTATCGTGACCGGCAGCCCGGCCTTGATCCGATAACGATCAAAAACATTCGTCTGCCTGATCATCCGCGCCAAATCCTGAAGGGAAGGCAAGTCCTCATCGAATTTCTCAAGGACGGGGGCAAGGAATTTCTTCCGGAAACGCGTCAATCCCCTGATCACCTCATCCACATAACCCTGCAGCGCGCCGTCGCAATGCGCCAGGATAATCCTGCGGAGGTCTTCGGCCTCTGTCTCCTGCTCTTCTTCCCCGCCGTTGTCGAGAGGCTTTGACCGGCCTTCTTTCATTTCCGCAGATGCTTGGTTGCCGGAAGCCAGCAGAGCGGATAATCTTTCATGCGCTTCTTCCGGCATATGGCCGTCATGAAAGACA
>CAZBSU010000108.1:0-6845 GCA_964494745.1 uncultured Planctomycetales bacterium
CTCCTAATCAGGTCTTTCTAGATTTTACCGTTGCACTTGCTAATTGAATTCGGGTATCCTCCCAGCGCGCCAGCTGCGACGGGCTTAGATAAGGGCCGTGGACGGATTTAAACGGCGCATAGGCATCATACCGGGATAACGGGGAGAAAAAGATGACCGGGATATGATGCGCCTGTGCCTGGCGGATGACGCGGGTAATATTTTGCTCCAGCATTTCCTGGACCGCCCGGATTTTCCTGCCGCCCGGCGGAAGCAGCCCCTGGACCAAATTCGGCTCATCCTTCCGGCGCAAATGATCATACCAGCGGTCTTCGTCTTCCTCGGCCTGGACCTCCCGGCGCCTTTGGGCCAGCCGCCGCCTCACCGCCGCGCGGCGCAGCCCGGAGATAAACGCGCTTTTCTTGGTCAAATTGATAAAATCGTCATAGGCCCGGTCCTTCCATGTCCGGTTAAGATTCCTGATGCGGTTCTCCATCTGAACAAAATCATTATGGGAGGTGTAAAAGACCACGAGGTCGGGTTTGAGAGGGATCATGTCCACAAAGGCCTGGGTGATAAAAAAACTGTCCTCCCCCAGCCGGCCGAGATTGTAGACCTTTATCTTTGAGGCCGTCTCGGGCGGCAGGAGGTGCCCCAGATAGATCTCCATCCAGCGCGCGATCGTGGAGTTCGGGAAGAGATACTGGCCGTGGATCGTGGATTCGCCGAACATGAAGACGCGGAATTCGTTTCGTCCCTTTCGCGCCTCAAAATCCTGCTCGATCAGCCGGCGTTCGATATAATCAAAAGACGACGGATAACTGACCAGACGGGACACGCCTTCGATCAGGACCAGCGGGATCAAAAAGGCAATCAGCCAAAAGATGAAATATTTCGCTTTCATGATTTGCAAAAACGTATCTTAGCATAAAAACGCGGGATTTCCACCGGCCTTCGTTATTCACAAAAAATTTACGCCAAGCTCATAAAATCCCGACACAATCCTGTCGCCCGCCTCGGCTTCTTCCCTTTGATGTGCTGTTTGAGCCATTCAGTCCCCATCCGTCTCAGACAAATGCGTTTGGGGCCCAATGGCGCCACCCCGATCAAATAAATAATATTGTGTTCTCTTATCTTGTTTGATATAATACCGAACTTATAAGTCAATATAGTTAGAATGTAGCGATTCCTATCTATTTAATGCTTTTCTGAAATTACTTAACGTGTGAGGAGGTAGTACATGGGACAGCCGGTACAACATCAAACGGCTCCTGAAGATCGCATTCCGTTTTTTCAAAAATTCATTTACGGGATGGGATCATTGGCCAATGACAGCCAGGCGGCCTGGATCGGGCAAATGGTCGCGATTTTAATCGTTGGTTTGCAGATCAATCCGTTTGTCGTTGGTCTCATCGGATGTGTCCCGCGTATTTTTGATGCGATTATTGATCCTGTTGTCGGATTCAGTTCAGATAATGCGCGCACGCGCTGGGGGCGCCGCCGCCCTTTTATCTTTTTCGGCGCTGTCGCCGCAGGGATCTGTTACATTTTCATGTTCCAGCTTCATCCCGAGAACAGCAATACGTTTAACAGCTGGTATTTTCTGATCTTTCAAATCCTCTTTTTTGCCGCGTTTACCTGCTATTCCATTCCCTGGATCGCGCTCGGTTATGAAATGACACCGGATTACCACGAGCGCACGACCCTGCAAAGCTGGAGCCGGGCTTTTGCGCAAGTGCCTTGGCTGCTGGCGCCCTGGGCCTGGACCATCATGGGCGAATTCAAGAATCCGGAAACAGGGGCCACGGATCTTGTCCTCGGGGCACGAACGGTTGCGATGATCATTGGGGGTGTCATTATTGCGTTCGGGGTGCTCCCCGCGATCTTCAACAAAGAACACTTTACAAATCTTCCCGATCCCGTAAAACCGGCCGGCCGCTTTATGGCTCATTTGCTGGAGGATCTCCATTCTAAAGCGCTCATGCTCAGGGTATTTATCATATGCGTCGTCGTTTCCCTGATCGGTTTTGGTATCTGTTATTTTCCTTTAAATCTTTCACAATATCCTCAACGCCTGCTCATTCATATTTTCTTGCTGTCCGTTCTTTTAGGAAGGGAACTGCTCCATTTTCTTTATGCCTTCCCGGTGTTGCGCAACATGTTCGACAACATCGGGCTTAGCTTCAAAAACAAACTTTTCGTTAAGCTTTGCGCGACAACGTTCTTGATCTTTAACGGTTTTATGCTCAGTTCGACATTTATCCTTTTTGTCATCTGGCACTACGTGTTTAAAAACGCCCCGGACTTCGGACTCGCCCAGAATGCCGGCAGTAAATTGCTGGGGATCTACGGATCGTTCAGCGCGATTTGCACCGTTTGTGTTGTTTCTTTTATTCCGTGGCTCTCCAGGAAGCTCGGAAAAAGAGGCGCTTTTTTTGTTACGATCCCGATTTCCATTATCGGATATTCCCTGAAATGGCTTGGATACAATCAGGTCCATGCATCAAGCAGTAAGCTTTGGGAAATAACCGCGGCCAGCGGTTTGGGAAGCTGGCCAGCGATCACCAACTTTTTTAAGGCCTGTGTGATCGTTGCTCAAGAGCATTACCTCCTTTTGGCCTGCGCGCCGTTTATCGTTTTTGGCCTGGGATCACTTTTCACCATTATCCTTTCTATGGTTGCCGACGTCTGTGATCTTGACGAATTAAAAACCGGCCAGCGCCGGGAAGGAATGTTCAGCGCCGTCTATTGGTGGATGGTCAAGCTGGGCCTGGCTATGGCGTCTTTGGTCGGCGGGGCCATGTTGACGGGAACAGGCTTCAAGCCGGAATTGCAATTGCAACAGGCTCCGGGCACATTGCTCTGGATGCGTATTTGGGACGTATCGATCCCCATCGCGACATCACTGATTGCTATTTTTATTATCGCAACGATCCATTATACTCAAAAAGATGCCAATGAAGTCCGCCGGCAGCTGGAAGCCAGGCGGGGGAAAGTGTAGGGAGAGACCCGACTCATAAAAGATCCCACAAAATGACAAGACAAAATCAAAATAGGACCATGAATACAAAACCAGTTATTATTTTCCCCTACCGAGGGTATGAGAATAACAAACAGTGCGAATGGTACTTCTGGTGGACGGTCGATCAGTGCAAGGAACTCGATCCCCGGCCGGTTGTCGTGGTGCCCCGGGACACGGTCATCCGGCAGGATGCGGCCTCTTTCATCAAGGACGCCCGCTACAAGACCCTCGAGGTTGTCCAGACCTGGTCGGTGGATACCTGCCAGACCTGGCTGGCCGGATGGGGCCATGTGTTGGACAACTACCCCGACACCGAAAGGATCGTTCAGGTGCCGGGGGACCTCGATTATGTCAAAGAGGACGTGGCCTTTTATGACAACCTTAAAGCCTTCTTCGAGATAACAAGCTCGGATATCGCCATCGGCGATTTCGGGACCGGCGGCAAATACAGCGCCAAGGCCCTGGTCGACACCTACGGCTCCTATCCCCTGCTGGCGAACTGGTTCCCCGAGATCTCGCACAGCACGCGATCCCTGCCCCTGCACCGGCCGCGATCCGAATTTCTGAATATCAAGACCTCGGTGATGCGCGATCTCTTGATCAACAACCGGAATTTCGCCTATGAACAGACGCTGAATTTCCTTATCAAGTCCTGGGATTATAAAAAGAATAAATGGAAATACAATATATCGGTCTCATCCTTGGGGAGCTTATCCGATAACAAATCTTTCCGCGACTACAGAGGATGTGTCGATCAGATCGAACGGATCGAGCGCATGCTGGCTTTATTGTGGCGGGAGATCAAGGAGCCCAAAAAGGAAAATTGCCGCAGCGATGCCGATTTTGAGGAAAAATACACCGTCTTCAGCGACGAATACGACAAACTTCGCACCAAATCCAAGGGCATCATGGAGACCGCCCGCACGACCCTACGTGCCCTGCTGGGCGTCTGAGCTTCGAACCTATTGGTCGCGCGACAAAGAACCCTGCCTCTTTTCAGGAGGCAGGGTTCTTCATTTACAACAAAGGACAGCGCCCTTTTATTTTGCAATAAGTTCGCGTGATTTAGTGAATTTATTCTCAGATGGCAAAATAGTCCTGAATGCAACGATCCCTCCCCTTATGAGATATCTTAAATCTTCTTTGCCACGGACAGCTGATAACTTTTTATACATATATGAAAGCCGAAAATAAAATCTGCGGCTAATCCCCTTTCTTATTCTTACTAGATCTTGATTGCTAAAGTGATGGGTGCGCCAAGGCACTGTTTGGCCAAAAAAGATAAATGAATCCCATTTGCCCTCTGCCAAAAGACCTGCTTTTAACATGTCATTATACAAAGCCGTTCCTGGGTAGGGGACAAAGATGGACAAAAAAAGGAAATCCGGGTCGATCTCAAAAATAAGTTTCTCGGTCATTTTAATATCTTCAAGCGTTTCATCCGGGGAACCGAGCATGAAAAAAGCCTGTGTCGCGATACCCATTTTCTTTGTTAATTGAAAAGCCGCTTTGACTTGATGTATATCAATATTTTTATTTATCAGCTTTAAGATCCTCGGTGAACCACTCTCAACACCCATGGCTATTTTCTTATATTGAGATTCTTTCATTATGGCAAGAAGTTCTTCGTTTAACGCATCAACGCGCGAATCGCAATCCCACGAGACTTGCGGATGTTTTTTTATTAAATACGAACAAAATTCCCTTACCCGGCGGCTGTCTAACGTGAAGACATCATCTTCCACCGTAAGGTGATTAAAGCCGAGGGCGACTATGTCCTCGATTTCTTCAAATATTTTCTTCATGCTTCTAAATCGAATTCGCTGGCGATGAACAATTTTTGACGCACAGAATGAACAGGCATAAGGGCAGCCGCGGGAGGTATAAATAACCGCTGTTTTTCTACCCGGCAATCCCGGGGTTGATTCCCCCTTATACAAAGGCAGATCAAGAAATCGGCGGTCCGGCAAGGGCAGTTCATCAAGATCTAAAAGCGGGAGGGCTTGATTTACTATTGGAATATTATCTTTCAAAAATGCCAGCCCTCTAATATTATTTACAGGCCGGCCTTGTTTGATGCCTTCCAACAAGTCACAGAGCACCTTTTCCCCCTCCCCCATGATCACATAATCACACCCTGTATCTTGAATCGTTTTGACCGGCAATGCCGTCGGGTGCGCGCCCCCAGGACTGTTTTTATTCCTAATGAACGGCACAACAGACAAATGCTTTTGGCTTCCGGAATATTCGGCGTCATTGCCGTAATGCCGGCTAAATAAGGTCTTGCTGACCTGAGTTTGTCTTTTAAGAATGATAACGGCGATACTTCGAGGTCTACTATTTCACAACGATAACCGTGCGCGCGCAACCAGGAAGCCAGACATACCAAATTCATCGGATGCTGAACAGCGCCTATTTTCTTTAAAAGAAACATGGAGGCGTCTTTTAGCCGAACCAGGATAATATCAGATTTGATATCTTTCATTTTTTATAAACCGCATCCTCCCGCTTGACTAAATAATCGGACATTGTCAAATTCGGATAATTCTTCTGCCAGCTTGCCTTTATCACTGCGCTGATTTCAGGAAGATTCATGCTTCTTTTCCTAATGGCCAAACCGTAATCAAAAGCCTTACGGTAATAAGAATATTCGAACCAGAAGCCGTCGTTCGTCAATATTTCTTGCACAATATGCGTATATTCGGGATGGGGGAACCAAATGATATCCGGCTTTCTACTCAAGACATAGCTCATGGAGAAGCCATAATGTGAAATATATTTATCGTTCAGGCCGGCCAAATCAATGATGCTGACATGCGGAGAAGAAGCACTGAGGTATCCGTATTCCGTCGCGGCAATAACCGTGCCGCGCGGGCATTGCCTTGCAATATCACTCATCTCGAGTATCGATCTCCACCACCCCAATCCTGGTAATGAAGCGCCTTTATTGTGTTTCAGCGCAACGCGACTCCTTGCTTTAGTCGGGTGCAGGAATAACCTTGCATACTTACGACTTAATGCCTTCCCAAAAAACGAAGTATTCAAAAATATTATCGTCATGACTACAACAAAAACCCGGATGGAATAACTCCTGGCGTTAATAGAGCGGAGTCCTTTATACTCGTTTAGAAAGCGGTCCAGGCAAATGATGCTGCTGACAACAATAAAGGGCAACGAGGGGTAATAGTAGCGCGCATATTGGCCCATAATCTGCGTGAAACCAAAATAACAAATAAAAGTTAAAATGACCGGCAACAAAAAGGCCAATAATAGTCTCCCTTGCCTCTTTTTAGCCGTTAGAACAATGATGCCCCAAAACGGCACGGCCGCTCCCCAAAAGTCTTTTAAATATATAATCGGATTCCATTGATGCGCGCCGATATAGCCCTGATAGAAGCCCCTTTTTTTCACGTAATAGGATAAGGGCAAAGGGCTGCCAAAAATTGATTGTTTCCATATGATATCCGCCGCCAAGAGCAAAAGGATGCCGCCCCAGAAAATCTCAAGAATTTTACGGTTTTCAGCTGGCAATAAAAGAAGAATAGCCAAAGACGGGAATAAAATGGAATAGATCCCGTTGTCGGGTCGGGCGAGATAGGTCAAATAGGAACAAGCGATAACGATTAAGCAGGTTTTGTAATGGGGATGTTTTATTAAAAGAATAACGGAGAGGATCAGCAGGGTGTTGCAAAAAAAGAAAACATGGTGTCCATCCCCGAGCTTGCATGATACGTAAAATTATCTGAGAACATGACCAAGGGGGTTACCAGGGCAGCCATGGCGACAAAATTCTTTAATAGGGCACTTCTAACACATAACCGGCAATTTATTATCAATAGCATTA